>NZ_KV800908.1:115644-122329 GCF_001810355.1 Neisseria sp. HMSC074B07
CAACGCCGTACTGGTTTAAGGTTAATCCACTATACATTCAACGCAAAGCAACGCGCCCCAATCTTAAGACGGCGGTTATTCGTCTTTTATTTTGCCGCGCAAACTCAAGGTTTGCCTTACCGGATGCGAATAGGTGTCTTTTTCCGCCGTCAGTTCCAACTCCAGCTCCGTCAGTTTTTGCAAATACTCGGAAGCTTTAACCGTCGGCTCTTTTGTCAATTCTTCAAACTGCTTTTTCGCCTCATCAAACCGACTCAATTTGCGCAACATTTCTCCGCGCACAAGCTTGGTATTCACACGTTTTTCAGCCGGCAGACTGTCATCTTTCAAAGTTAAATCGGCGTAATGCAGGACTTTCTCCAGATCTTGCTGATGACCGCCCAGCCAGCTGGCATGCAAAAATATCGACATCATTTGTTCTGCGTTTTGATTTTCGCCTGCCAACTCCAACATCACCCCCGCCAACCTTTGCGCTGAGGCCTTTTCAGCCACCTGCTTGAGATAAGCTTCGCTCCGGATGACTTTTTCATACTTATCCAATTCTTGTTGCGTAAAGTCGTCCTTAAACATGACAAACTTATTGCTCGGACAAACCGGAATGGGGGCAGGCGCCATAACCATGCCTACCGGCTCCAAATCAGTCTTCATATCGATCGAAAAGCCCGACATTACCATAACCGATGTGAATTTTTCGCCGCCTATCGGACAAGTATGCTCGACCGGACGCGTAGTCAGCGCATGTGCATGCGTACAAACGGCAAGTGACAAGACGAAGGCTGAAAGTTTGATTTTCATTGGGATTTCCTTAATATTTGCGTATTTAAAGCGGCATAAATCTTGTTTTGCCTGCCCAAAATTTGAATTTATCATCAAAACGGGGAATTCTAATCACAAAGAACCCATATCCGCAAACAATAAAGGCTTGCACCAGACTTTAAGCCTAGTCGCAAGCCTTCTGCTCTCACATAGCGTGATTGATTCACGCTTCCGCCGATTTGCCGGTCACTTTTTCAAACGCTTGGATCAGCCTTCCAATCACGGCATCTTCGCCAAACTCGTTCAAACAGTCCGCACGCAATTTTTCCGCCGAAAATTTCTCGCGTTCTTCATACATCCGAATCAGTGCCTCGCTCAATGCCTCTATGTTTTCAGTCGGAATCAGATAACCATTATTTTCATTAACTATCGACTGAGGTCCGCCGCACATTGTCGCAATGACCGGCAAGCCTTGTGACAGCGCTTCGATAAACACCACGCCGAACGTTTCCACACGGCTGGCGAGTACAAAAGCATTGCTATGGCGCATCAAGTCCAAGACCTCATCCGTCTTCAACGCGCCCAAAAAGGTGACGGCATGACCGATGTCCAATTCGTCGACCAAGCGGCGCAGATTTTCCGCCTCCGCGCCATTGCCGCCGATTTTAAGTTTGAGGAAGGGATACTTTTCCCAAGCCTTGGCAAAGGCGGGAAGCAATAAATCATGCCCTTTGAGATGGCGCAAGTGGGAAACGGAGCAAAACGTGAAATCCTGATGGGATTTATCGAAAGGCTCAAACGGACGCGCAAAGTTATCGCCCAAAATATTCGGCAGATATTCCCAATCCAAACCGTATTTCTCGCGCAGCAATGCACAAAAATCCTTGCTGACCGCAAAACGCACCTGACAATGTCGGGCGGATTCTTTCATACTGGGCCATTGGTTCGGACGGACCAGGTTGCGGGCAATCGCGCTGCTGTGTTCGGTAATCACATAAGGAATACCGTATTTCTTAGAAATTTCATGCGCCAAAACGCCGCCGAAATTCATCGTATGCGCATGGAGGACATCAGGCTTGCCGTTTTCCGCCACATACCGCTTAAAAGCCTTCATGCCCGCCCTTACCCAACGGATACGGTCGATATCGACGACGGGGCAATGCGGGAAAAAATACATGCTGTCGTAAACATAAGTATTCAAACCGCCCTGCCGGTGATGCCGCATTCCATAAGGTCCGGTCAAAACACTTTTCCATTCCGTCCGCAACGAACGGAACAAAGGTGCAATGACCCCTACTTTCAAACCTTTGCGCTGCAAAGCCTGAGCTTGCAAACGGAAGAAAATCCCGTCCACATCCGTTTCAGATTTCGGATACCACGATGGAAGAACGACAACATGCATTTTTTACTCCTTACGCCAACCCTGCCAAAGACAATCTGCATCATTGCCCACAAAGTCAAAAAATATAAAAAACAATAATTTAGTTATATTACAAACAACCGCAGGTTTTCAAGTGATTATAAATAACAGCATTACAACTCAAAGCATGAATTAAAACATATATATGACAAAGCACCCAAACCGCAAGTTAAAAAAACCTCTCCTTTTTTTCAACCGCCTGATTTAAATTAAAATAATATATGACATATAACAACACTTTTAAAACCACATCCACCAAACCATCTCATCACACGCATTGCCTTTTCCCGTTTCAGACGACCCATAGGCTAAACAACGGCAAGACTATGTTGTTTAATCCCCCCCTCGCCCGATAAAACATGTTCATCCGCACCACAAGCCGATTGGGACATCAACCGTCATTTCCTTGAAGCAAAACAATAAAAAGGTCGTCTGAAATCTCGTATTTGATTTTTCAGACGACCTCTCAGTCATAGCGAAAAGGCTATGCGTATGTCGAAACCTTTTCAGACGACCTCATCAAACAGCAAACATGATCTTTGCCATTTTAAGCTGTCGTTACAGTCAATCAGGCATCCACCGGCTTCCAGTCCGTGCCTTTTACCGGCGGCAGCCAAGATTGCGTACCACTGGCGGAAAATTCCCACAGGATGTCGGGGAAGCCGTAATGGTCTGCGCGCGTCGTATCAAGTTGCGTTTCGATTTCGGCTTCGCGGCCTTCGCGGATTTGTGTGGCGATGTGCGGATTGATCATGACGGTTTTGCCCAATGCGATAAATTCCGCCCAGCCGGTTTCAAACGCCGCCAGAATATCATCGGCGGTAAACAGGTTGCCCACGCCGATAAGGGGCAGCTTGCCGTTGATGCGGTCGTGGATGAACTGCATACGGGTTTGCGCCGTATCGCCGCCGCGTCGGATTTTCTTGTCGAATTCCCACAAGGAAACGTGCAGGTATTGCAGCGGCTTTTGCACTAAGGCGTCAATCAGTGCGCCGGTTTCGGTCATGGTCAGCCCGTCCTCGCCTGCTTCTTCAGGCGAGAAGCGGTAGCCGATGATGAAGTCGTTGAGCCGGTGTTTTTCACGGACGGCGGCAACGGCATCGACGACGGCGAGCGGAAAGCGCATTCTGTTTTCCAAGCTGCCGCCCCATTGGTCGCTGCGGCGGTTGCTTTGGGCGGAGTAAAACTGTTGGATTAAATAGCCGTTCGCGCCGTGGATTTCCACGCCGTCAAAGCCTGCGCGAATCGCCAAATCGGCAGCTTGGGCGAAGGAAGCGATGAGTTCTTCCACTTCTGCGGCACTCGCTTCACGCGCACCTTCTTCTTCGCTGGCGGACGCGCTGATTTTGTCGCGGCGGTTGAGTTCCGCCATCGCTTTAGAGCCGCCGTGATGGATTTGCAAAATCGCTTTCGCACCTTGTTTTTGAATGATTTGGGCGGTTTCTTTCAGGCTGTCGAGGCAGTGTTCGCCCGTAGCTTCGGGCTGTCCTCGAAAAGCCTTGCCGCCGTCTTGAACCAAAGTGGCGGCGGAGATAAAGAGCCCCATATCACCTGCGCGGTTGCCGAGAAACGTGCGCTCTTGGTCGCTGATTAAACCGTCGGCGTGCGAACCGAAATGGGTCATGGGCGCAACGGCAAGGCGGTTTTTGACGGTTACGCCGTTGTTTAGTGTGAAAGGTTGGAAAAGCGGGGCGTATTTGGGATTCATTTTGTTCTGTCGAAAATTAATAACATCGACAGAATTGGGACAAATAGGGAATTATCAAGAACGAGGTCGTCTGAAAACACGGTTTTGGAGAAACGGAATGTTTTCAGACGACCTTTCGGCAATGCGCCTAACAACGATTACCAGAGGTAGGTTACGCTGGCGCCGCCGCCCGCACCGCCTTTCGCCGCGCCGACTGCCGAGCCTTTAACCAGCCATTTGCCGCTGGCGGATACTTTGGAAATACCTACGGCGTAACCGCTTTTACCGCGCCAGATACCGCTTGCGACGGAAACCGCGCCTTGTCCCGGCTGATATGCCTGTCCGAGGCTGCCGACCGCGATTGCAGCGGCGGAGCCTGAATCGGAGCGCTCTTCAAGTTTGTCCATACGGACTTTGGCTTCGTTGCGCAAAGCGGTGATTTGGGTCTGATGATTGCTCTCGGCTGCGGCAAGGCTGCTTTGGGTTTGGCGGGCAAGGCTCTTCACTTGGGCAACGTTGACCGCGTCCGTATCCTCCTTACCCGCAGCAACATTAGTAATCTGGCGGCTGTTTTGTTCGCTGCCGACAGATACCGCGCCTAAAGTCGATACCCATGCCTTACCCGTTTCCGTACTTGCCGCTCCGGTGGCAAAGTCATGGCCTGCAACGCCTGCCGCAGTATCGGCAACGCTGTCCGTACCGAGTGCCACGGAGTTTTGCTGACGCGCTTCCGCTTTGTAGCCCAAAGCAGCAGATTTTTCCTCAAATGCGGCAGCACCTGCGCCCAAAGCTGTTCCACCCGATTTCCGTACCCGTGCGCGCGTGCCTGCGGCAAGACCGTTGAGCGCGGTGGACGAGGATTCCACGCCCAATGCCACACTGTTGGTTTCTTCGGCAACCGCGCGCGTACCGACTGCAACCGCCTGATAACCGTTTGCCTCGGCAGCAGATGCCAGCGCGACCGCCTGCGTACCGTTGGCTTTTGCCCTATCCCCGACAGCGGTGGAACTGAGCGCATTGGCTTCACTGCCGCGTCCAAACGCAACCGCATCAATATCGGCAGCCTTCGCGCTTTCACCGACCGCGATAGAACGCAAACCCGTTGCCTGCGACATCAAACCGACCGCCACCGACTGTCCGCCGGAAGCCTTCGATGCGCCGCCGACGGCAATATCGTTGGTTCCTTTTGCATTCGCCCTGAAACCGACGGCAACCGTCCGCAATGCTTCCGCCTTGGCCTCACTACCAAGCGCTGACGCACTCAAACCTGAAGCGTTTGAATCATAGCCGGCAGCAACAGACTTATAACCCGCCGCAGCTGCTTTATCGCCCAACGCGGTCGCATTCTCCCCAGCCTTCGAGTCTTTGCCCAACGCGACCGAACCGTTTTTGTACATCGCTCCTGTCGCAATACCTTCTGCAACACAAACATTCGCAAAAACAAGGGACAACACCAAACACAGCGGTTTGACGGATAAGTTTAGTTTCATCTTTTCATTCTCCATTTTTGAATTTTTAAAAATATCAACCAAACCCTTATGACCATATTTAGTCATTTAGGATTAGTTATATTGTATAGTATTATTACAATATTATTAATTATATGTAATTAATATTTGATTTGAATCATCTGAAGAAAATGATAAGCAAGGTTTATAGAACGTACGCAACCATTCAGCTTAATATAGTGGATTAAATTTAAACCAGTACGGCGTTGCCTCGCCTTGCCGTACTATCTGTACTGTCTGCGGCTTCGTCGCCTTGTCCTGATTTAGTTAAGCCACTATAGTAACCCAATCATCCAAAAAGGTCGTCTGAAAAACACGGTTCCGACCAAACGGAATGTTTTCAGACGACCTTTTGTATGGACAAAAAAAGGCGATACCTTTCAGTACCGCCAAAGCTGCTTTGGTGATGAAACCGATTATTTCGCGCACCGGAAACCCAGGTTGTGCAGGACGTATTTGGACTGCAGGCTGGTGCGTATGCCGTAGCGCAGGAAGGCGGCGTAATTTGATGGATCGCTAGAACCTACGGATGCGCCGCTGCAAAACATTTGCGTATCGGCATTGCCTGACGACAGCAGGCTGCTGTTGAAGTCTTCCGTCCATTCCCAAATCAGACCGTGCATATCATAAATGCCCCAGTAGTTGGGTTTGCTTTTGCCGATATCGTGCAAGCCGTTTCTGCCGCCGTCTGCATACCAGTCAAGAATGGTGCGGTTGTAGCCGGGTTCGGCAGAACCGTTTTTCTGAGTGGCGGAGGCGAGTCCGGCAAATTCCCACTGGTCTATGGTCGGCAGGCGTTTGCCTTGCGAAGTGCAGTAGGCGTTAGCGGCAAACCAAGATACGTTGGTTACCGGATGTTTCAGTTCGTTGGGTTTGGGCGCGTAGCTGTTGCTGCCGGTTTTAACCCAGTGTTTCAGGTAGGCAGGTTCGGCCTGTTTGGAACTGACTTTACCTTTTTGCCACTGCGGGTGTTTTTTGACAAACTCTGCAAATTCGGCATTGGTAACGGGATATTTGTCGATTTGGAAGGGTTTGACTTTAATGAGGTTTGTTTCTTTCTTCAGATAGAGCGGGCGGTAGCTGCCGCCTTCAACTTTTGCCATTTCGGCCGCCGCTGCACTGCCGCTTGCGACAAGGGTAAAGAAGGCGAGGAGTGGTATGAGTTTCATAACGGGCTTTCTCATCTGAATACGGAGTATTAGGCTCTGATTATATAGCGAAACCGGATAAAAATCCTTAAAAGCCGTCTGATTATTGTGCTTTGGGCTTGTCGGTTCGTGCATATAGTGGATTAACTTTAAACCAGTACGGCGT
>NZ_KV800908.1:122429-128712 GCF_001810355.1 Neisseria sp. HMSC074B07
TGTCCTGATTTAAATTTAATCCACTATACTTGAAACCGGTTTTTCAGACGACCTTCGATACTTGATAGGTCGTCTGAAAAACCAATCTTTCGATTGGTTGTGGAAGAAAGCCACTGTTGTCCTTGCATCAGCCGGAACAGCAGTGGCTTTTTTCTGTCTCTACGCCGAGATGACTGGATTAGTAGCCGCCTTTACCTGCAGATGCTGCGGAAGCAGGCGCTGCTGCGGAAGATGCAGGGGCAGCCGGAGCTGAAGCGGCAGGGGCTGAAGCGGCACCGCTACCTGCATAGGCTTTGTCTTCCAGTTTTTTGGTCATGATTTCAGGGTTCTCTGCGCCCTCTACTTTCAATTGACCCAACGCGCCTTTGTTGAACGCACGGAAGAGAGAGTGGTCAACCACAGTATAGCTGCCCGGGATGTCGGCTTTAAATTCGATAATCGCTGCGCCACCGGCAGGGATCAGGGTGCTTTGTACGTTTTCGTTGATCAGTTTGCCGCCTTCTACATAAACTTTGTCGAAGATCTCACCGATAACGTGGAAGGAAGAAACGAGGTTCGGACCACCGTTACCAACGTACATACGGACGGTTTCGCCTGCTTTGGCTTTCAGGGCATTGTCGCCGGCGATAGCGCCTACGTGACCGTTAAATACAACGTATTCAGGTTGTTCGGCGATGGCTTTGTCCATATCGAACGGTTGCAGGCCTTGCGCACCTTTTTTACCTTTGGTGTAGAAGTCGCCTTGTACGATGTAGAACTCTTTGTCCACTTTAGGCAGACCTTCTTTAGGTTCAACCAAGATCAGACCGTACATACCGTTGGCGATGTGCATACCGACAGGGGCAACGGCACAGTGGTAGATGTACAGACCGGGTTGCAGGGCTTTGAAGCTGAATGTAGAAGTACGGCCCGGAGCAGTGAAGCTGGCTTCTGCACCACCGCCTGGACCGGTAGCAGCGTGGAAGTCAACGTTGTGGGGGACGGTAGAAGACGGGTTGTTAGAGAATTCGACTTCTACGGTATCGCCTTCGCGTACGCGGATCATGCGGCCCGGAACGTCGCCGTTAAATGTCCAGTAGTGGTATTCCACGCCATCATCCATTTTCATGGTTTTTTCGACGGTTTCCATTTTCACGCGGACACGTGCAGGATGGTCGCGGTCGATGGCAGGCGGAACTTCAGGAGCGTGTGTGGTTACCGCGTCGATAACAGGCAGCTCGGCAGCAGGGGTTTCGGCAGCAGCTTGAGCACCGGAAGCAGAAG
The DNA here is from genome assembly GCF_001810355.1 of Neisseria sp. HMSC074B07. Lineage (NCBI taxonomy): Bacteria > Pseudomonadati > Pseudomonadota > Betaproteobacteria > Neisseriales > Neisseriaceae > Neisseria > Neisseria sp. HMSC074B07. Next base: position 123,693 of record NZ_KV800908.1, read on the forward strand.
CCTCGGAAGCTGCAGGAGCGGAAGCGGAAGCGGTTTGCTCGGCAGGTTTTTGGGCAGCTTGCTCACCACAGGCGGCTAAAGCAAAAACTGAAGCAATGATTGCAGCTAAAGCTTGGCGTTTCATAGTTGTCATTTCCTTTAATAACTATTTTAAGAAGGTCAGGGTATATTTTTTCAACCTTTGTCGTCCGCGGCATACCGCTTTCGGCTCTTTCAAACTGCCTTATTCCGGGTCGTCTGAAAGGCATCTCTTGTGCACTTTTGTAGGATTATGTAGGTGGTTTTACCGCTATATCTTGACTTAAATCAATTAATTCATCAAAGATGAACTTTTACTACCTGTTTTACTACTTAATAACTAGATAAAACTACATCAAATCGTCTATTATTGTTCACATGTTTTATCCAATTCTTTACAAAAATGCCATCGTATTTTTGATAATAAGAATTATTATTGACTATATATCTGTTTTTTAAAGATTGTTGTTAAGAGAATATTTCTTTTGCCTGAAAAGAGTGCTACAATCTTTAACATTCATATAGTATGAATTTATAAGCAACCACTTTTTACCAAAATAAGGAGTTCTGAAATGGGACAGTACAAGAAGCTATGGTACTTGCTGTTTGCCGTCCTGGCAGTCTGCTTTACCATTCTTGGCTACATGGGCAGCGAGGTTTATAAAAAAGCCCCGCCTTATCCTGAGAGAGTCGTTTCGGCATCAGGCACTCAGCTGATGACCAAAGACGATATTTTGGCAGGTCAGTCAGCCTGGCAAACCACCGGCGGTATGGAAGTCGGTTCCGTATTGGGACACGGCGCATACCAAGCTCCGGACTGGACAGCCGACTGGCTGCACCGCGAGCTTGTCGCATGGTTGGATTTGACTGCGCAAGAGACTTACGGCAAAAAATTCAACGAAGTTTCTCCTGAAGAACAAGCCGTACTGAAAACCCGCCTTGCCGACGAATACCGCAACCAAAGCCGTATTAAAGAAGACGGCAGCGTCGTTATCAGCGATACCCGTGTCAAAGCCATTGAGAGCATCCTGCCTTACTACCACGGCGTATACAGCGACGATCCCGCCCTTCAGACGACCCGCGAACACTTCGCAATGAAAAACAACACATTGCCAAGTAAAGAAGCGCGTGAAAAACTGTTCAACTTCTTCTTCTGGACTTCATGGTCTGCTTCGACCAACCGTCCTGACGAAACTTTCACCTACACCAACAACTGGCCGCACGAGCCTCTGATCAACAACGTACCGACTACTGAAAACTACATGTGGTCGTTCACCAGCGTTGTATTGCTCTTGATGGGTATCGGCCTGCTAATGTGGGGTTACTCCTTCCTGACCAAACACGAAGAAGTGGAAGTTCCGACTGAAGACCCGATTTCCAAAGTACAGCTGACTCCTTCCCAAAAAGCATTGGGCAAATACGTCTTCCTGACAGTCGCCCTGTTTGTGGTACAAGTGTTGCTGGGCGGCCTGACCGCGCACTACACCGTCGAAGGTCAAGGTTTCTACGGCATCGACGAAGCACTCGGCTTCGAAATGTCCGACTGGTTCCCTTACGCATTGACCCGTACTTGGCACATCCAATCCGCCATCTTCTGGATTGCAACCGGCTTCCTGACAGCAGGTCTGTTCCTGGCTCCGATTGTTAACGGCGGCAAAGATCCCAAGTTCCAACGCGCCGGCGTAAACTTCCTGTACATCGCCCTGTTTATCGTAGTCGGCGGTTCTTACGCAGGTAACTTCTTCGCCCTGACCCACGTCATTCCGCCTAAATTCAACTTCTGGTTTGGACACCAAGGTTACGAATACCTCGACTTGGGCCGTTTCTGGCAACTCCTGCTGATGGTCGGCCTGCTGTTGTGGCTGTTCCTGATGCTGCGCTGTACCGTTTCCGCCTTTAAAGAAAAAGGCGTGGACAAAAACCTGCTGGCAATCTTCGTTGCCTCTATGGTCGGTGTCGGCGTGTTCTACGCGCCCGGTCTGTTCTACGGCGAAAAATCCCCGATTGCTGTGATGGAATACTGGCGCTGGTGGGTGGTTCACCTGTGGGTAGAAGGCTTCTTCGAAGTATTCGCTACCGCAGCTTTTGCCTTCATCTTCTACAACATGGGCTTCGTCCGCCGCAGTACCGCTACCGCATCCACTCTGGCCGCCGCCGCCATCTTCATGTTGGGCGGTATCCCGGGCACGCTGCACCACCTGTACTTCTCCGGTTCTACCTCCGCCTCTATGGCAATCGGTGCCTGCTTCTCCGCATTGGAAGTCGTACCGCTGGTATTGCTGGGTCGTGAAGCTTACGAACACTGGTCTTACCAACACCTGTCCGAATGGGCGAAACGCCTGCGTTGGCCGCTGATGTGCTTCGTAGCAGTTGCCTTCTGGAACATGATCGGTGCCGGCGTATTCGGCTTCCTGATTAACCCGCCGATTTCCCTGTTCTACATCCAAGGCCTGAACACTACCGCAGTTCACGCACACGCAGCCTTGTTCGGTGTGTACGGTTTCTTGGCACTGGGCTTCGTCTTACTGGTTGCCCGCTACCTGAAACCAAATGCAAAATTCGACGACAAACTCATGACTTGGGGCTTCTGGCTGCTCAACGGCGGCTTGGTCGGCATGATCGCCATCAGCCTGCTGCCTGTCGGCGCGATTCAAGCATACGCCTCCATCACTCATGGTCTGTGGTATGCCCGTAGCGAAGAATTCCTGCAAATGGAAATCCTCGACACCCTGCGCTGGGTACGCACAGCAGCCGACTTGATCTTCATCGGCGGTGCAGTCTGCGTAGCCATCCAAGCAACCAAAATCGTATTCAGCCGCGATAAATAAATCATAGCTTGAATACCCCGCAAAAGGTCGTCTGAACATTTTCAGACGACCTTTTTTGATGCCTGCCTACTTTCATTTCAGCAACAGCCCATCCCCGTTTAACCTCCATACGCACCAAATACCCTTCTTTACCCATCCATCCCTACCCTACTCCCCGCCCCTCATCCAACAAATTGAATCCCTCCCCATCCCGCGACAACCGCCTCCCCGTTTTCCCTATTTTTCAGACGACCCCAATGCCGTTTAGAAAACAAGGTCGTCTGAAACCGAAAACAAACAAAACACAGACAACAAAAAACCGCACATCGAAGCGCGGTCGGTTTTAAAACAGTTTTTGTCGGAACGGAAAGCGAAGGGCTTTTCAGACGACCTCTGAATATTTAGGGGTCGTCTGAAAATTTAATTAATAATCAGGATGGCGTGAACAACCTGAATATTTAATGACACATTTATCAGAATATTCACTACACGCAGCCAAGGCTTTTTGTTCTGCTTTCTCTAAATTATCATCACTTTTTACACCAGCCCCACCATTGCCAACAACGCCTCCAATGGCAACTGCACTACAAGAATTACGGACTTCCGTCATCCTACGACAACCTTTGCCATCGCTGGCAATAGGATTCTTCCCTCCTCCAGCTTTAATGCAATTTGCCAAAGCTTCTTTATTGGCGGAACGATAGCCTTCAGTATTATTTTCAGAATAACCTATTGCTGCATTTGCAGGATTTACGTAAATTGCTCCCCAACGGTTCGGCACTTTATACACCCGTCGAGAAGACGAACTGCCACCTCCCCAACCGCACGCGCTGCCATCGACAGTTTGGCAATAACCGTCAGTCGGATTCCCTCCCAAAGGGTTGCCCAAGGCAGTAAAACTATTCAATGCCATCAATATCAAAAATATCTTCTTCATCTTTATACCTCTTAATCTTTTCCACTATTCGTTTCTCTCAAAACCTTGCCGCATAACTCGGCACCGCTTTCGACCCCATCACTGCAAAATAAGTTTTCAGACGACCTTTTAGCATTTAGAGGTCGTCTGAAAATTCATTTAGTAACGAAGGTAATCAGGATGGCGGGAACAGCCTGCATAGCGGATAACACATTCATCAGAATGTTTACTACATCCTTTTAACGCAAGTTCTTTAGCAACTTCCACATCATCATTTCCAACAATACCAAACCCTCCTTTACCTTCTTCTTTACCGCCTATTGCAATAGCCGCACAGGTATTACGGTATTCATGTTTCAATCTACACCCTTTCCCATCATGGGCAATCGGATTTTTGCCTCCCCCAGCCTTAATACAACTTTCCAAAGCCTCTTTGTTGGCAGATTGGTAACCTTTAGTATTGTTTTCAGAATAACCAACAGCTCGATTGGCTGGATTAAAATAAATCGCTCCCCAACGATTAGGGATATTGATGACCCGACGTGCCTGTCCTCCTGACTGATTATTACCGCTACACCCCGCCAAGTCCGGTCTTTGAATACAAGGATTCATTACAGGATCGTTAATCGCATTCAATCCGTCGGCTAAAACAAAGGGGCTAATCTGCATTGCCAACAACGTTAAAAATATCTTCTTCATCTTTATACCTCTTAATCTTTCACGTTATTCATTTCTCTCAAAACCCTGCCGCATAACTTCGCATCGCTTTCGACTCTATCGCTGCAAAATAAGTTTTCAGACGACCTCTGAATATTTAGGGTCGTCTGAAAATTCATTTAATAGCGAAGGTAGTCGGGATGGCGGGAACAGCCTGAATATTTAATTTCGCATTTGAAAGGTTTTCCCTTCTCACAAATAGCAATAGCTTTTTGTTCTGCTTTTTCTAAATAAGGATCACTTTGTGATGCCATTTTGCCTTTTCCAAGCTCGCCCCCTACTGCAATGGCAGAACACCCGTTGCGATATTCACTTACAACATGACACCCTTGTCCCTTCCGAGATATTGGATTTTTACCGCCACCATTCTTAATACAACTTTCCAACGCCTCTCGTCTTGCATCTTCTTCCCCTTTAGTATTGTTTTCAGACACTCCAATAGCTCGATTGGCAGCATTGTAATAAATAGCGCCCCAGCGATCAGGGATATTAATCACTTGCCTTGTTTGTCTCATAGGAGCATTACCTCCCGCACATCCCGGCAAATCGGGATGATAGACAC
>NZ_KV800908.1:128812-139328 GCF_001810355.1 Neisseria sp. HMSC074B07
CACAAGGATTGCTCATTTCGTTTGCGTTAGCGAAACTGCTTAAAATCATGGCAGCGAATAATATATGCTTCATCGGTTTATTCCTTATTTTTGAACATCAATCATATTCTTACTTTACCCTGTTGCCCAAGCAACCCAGTCAAAATCAGATGGGCTGTTTTCTCTTTATCGTCTATCGCCACACAATAAAGTTTCAGACGACCCTTAATCCTTCAGGGGGTCGTCTGAAAATTCATCTAGTAACGAAGGTAATCTGGATGGCGGGAACAGCCTGAATAGCGGATGGTACACTTGTGCGTCGTGAAATTACTACATTTAGCGATAGCTTCTTCCTCTGCTCTTTTTAAAGAAGAATCACTATGTCCAGCAGCACCACCATCTCCAACTACACCTCCTATGGCAATAGCACTACAAGAATTACGATTTTGGGTCATCAGATCGCACCCTTTCCCGTTACGTCCAATTGGATTCTTACCCCCACCTGCCTTGATACAATTTGCTAAAGCCTCTCGTCTTGCAAATTCTTCACCCTTGGTGTTATTTTCAGAATACCCGATAGCCAAATTAGCACTATTTAAATAAATAGCACCCCATCTATCAGGAATGTTAATAACCCGTTTTGTTTGCCCCATCGGTCGGTTGTTACCCGCACATCCCGGCAAATCGGGATGATAGACACAAGGATTGCTCATTTCGTTTGCGTTAGCGAAGCTGCTTAAAATTATGGCAGCCACTAATAATATATGCTTCATCGGTGTATTCCTTATTTTTGAACATCAATCATATTCTTACTTTACCCTGTTCCTTAAGCAACCCAGTCAAAATCAGACGGACTGTTCCCACTTTATAGTCTATGGTCACACAATAAAGTTTCAGACGACCCCTAAGCCTTCAGGGGTCGTCTGAAAAAACAAATCAATCGGCAATGCTGCCGTATTGCTTTGTGAAGCTTACAAAACGCCTTGATGGGCGGTATCGTGTCCCAAAGCGGTCAGGAATTGCGACATGCTGTATGTTTCGCCTGAGGCGGCAAACTTGAACGTGTCTACGGTATCGCCGCCATCTGAGGAGTGGACGGCATCCAAGACGGTCAGGGTGTCGTCGCTGCCTTTGAGTTTGACCACCCAGTTCTCTTTGTTGTTTCCTGCTTTATTGATTTCCAAATCGATGTCTTTCAGCGTCAGATTGCCTGAGAACAATACGGTATTGTCCTCGCCGCTTGCGTTCAGTGACAATTTGTCATGCCCGCTGCCTTTGCCGAAGGTAATCGTATTGGCATAGCCGCTGACGGAAATGGTGTCATCACCGGCTCCGGCATCAATGGTGCTGTCGTGTCCGACTTTGACGGTATCGTCGCCGCTGCCGCCGATAAAGGTGGTTTTGCCGCCGTAGTTGCCTGAAACGCTGACGGTATCGCCGTTGTCGGTGCCGTGAATAATGCGGTTGGCACCTTCGTACAGCCGTTGTTCAAAGGTATCGCTGTCGTCATTCAGGTATTGAATAATCGTGCCGTCTTTGCGGACATGGGATACTTTCAAACCGAAATGTTCGATGATTTGTTCCGTGCTGTATGTGCCGTTGTCGAATTGGAACTCGGATATGGCGCCTTGCGAACCCATTTGGTTTTTAATCGTCAATACGTCATTGCTGCCTTTGATAGAAACGGTCCATGTGTTGCCGTTCAGACGAGGCACAGTGACGAAGTCGTAGGGTTCGGGCATATAGTCGATACCGGTTTTATCGTAGCCTTGGGTAACGGAAATGCTTAAATCGTCCAGTGTCAAACCGCCGGTAAATTTCACGGCGTTGCTGGTTGCGCTGGGGTTGAATTCGTCGTCGATATCGAAACCGAAATCGAAAATGGTGTCGTGTCCGTATCCTTTGCCGAAGACATAGGTATCCCGCCCATCGCCGCCTTCCAGATAGTCGTCGCCTGCGCCGCCGTCGAGGTAATCGGCTCCTACCCGCGCATATATTTTGTCATTGCCGTTTCCGCCGTACAGTTTGTCGTCTGAAGACCATTCGTTGCCCCAGTAGGTCGTGCCTTCGTCTCGGATAATGTCGTCGCCGTCCATGCCGTAAATCACGTCCCTGCCGTCTGTGCCGGAACTTAATTCGTCATTAAACTTGCTGCCGACAATCACATCGTCGTTCGGCGTGCCTTCATTTTTGATGCCTTGTTCGGCTTTTCCGGTGTTGACGGCTTTGAGCAGGGTTTCGGCTGTATAGTTTTCGCCGAGGAATTGGAATTGGTTGATGGAAATATGTCCTTGGGCGTCAACTTGGTTTTGAATGGTGGCAGAGCCGTTGGCGGATGTGATTTCCCAGTTTTTGCTGCCGTCGGCATTGTCGATGACGTTTACTTTGATGTCGCTGACACGGAGGTCGTCTGAAAACTTCAGGATATTGTTGCCTTGGTTGTCGATAATCGTATCGTCGCTGCCGTAAATATAGGTGTCGTTGCCTGTTCCGCCTTTCAACATATCTTTGCCTGCTCCTCCGATTAAAGTGTCGTCGCCTGCGTCGCCGTTGATGGTGTCGTTGCCATCGCCGCCGTCCAAGTAGTCATTGCCGTCGCCGCCGTTAATGTTGTCGTTGCCGCCCATGCCGTAAACGGTATCGTTGCCGCGGCCGCTATTGAGTCGGTTGTGTCCGTCGTTGCCGGTCAGGGTGTTGTTGCTGTTGTTGCCTGCCGCGTAGATATTGGCGTTGCCGGTCAGGGTAACGTTTTCAACGTGGGTTGAGGCGGTATAAGAAACGCTGCTGATCGCGGTATCATTGCCTTCGCCGCTATTCTCAACGACAACATCTTTTGCGTTATCCACATAGTAAGTATCGTCTCCGATGCCGCCGCGCATCATGTCCGCACCTGCTTTGCCGTCGATGACGTCGTTGCCGACGGTGCCGTTCAGCGCGTCGTTTCCTTCCGTACCTTCAATACGTTCGCCTGCATTGTCGCGTATTTCTACTTGCGCTTGGGTGGCTTTGATGAATTGGTTGAGGTTTAATGTGCCGTTTGCGAAAACAAACCGTTGGACGGAAGGCATATTGCTGCCTTCTTGGTATTGATTGGAAATGGTCAGGACGGATTGAGTGTGTTTCACTGCGATACGCCAGTCCTGTCCGCCTTCTGCATTGCGCACGGCGGTAACTGTCAGATCGTCTGCGCTGAGACCGTCTAAAAAGCGGATGCTGTTGCTGCCTTGGCGGTCGATTACCGTATCTTTGCCGCTTTTTTCGCCGAACAAATAGGTATCGTTGCCTTCACCCCCTTGCAATACGTCGTTTCCTGCCGCGCCGTCTAGGATATCGTTGCCTTCATCGCCGAACAGTTGGTCGTCGCCTTCTCCCCCGTTGATGTTGTCGTGACCTGCGCCCCCGTAAACCGTATCATTGCCGCGCCCGCTATACAGGCGGTTGTTGCCGCTGTTGCCGACCAATACGTTGTCTGAATTGTTGCCCGCGCCATAAATATTATCCGAACCGGTCAAAACCAAGTTTTCGACATTGTTCGGCAAGGTGTAGCTGACATTGCTATAAACGGTATCCTGTCCTTCATTTGCCTTTTCCACAATGTTGTCTGCGGTATGGGTGGCATAATAGACATCATTGCCCTTGGTTCCTTGAAAAACCTTGGGTTCGGATGACTTTTCCAAAGATGCGGAGTGTGCGGCGGCTTCTTCAGAAACGATTGTGCGAAAGACTTGTTTTGTATCCATGATATTATTTTTTCCGTGAGCTGACGGTTGCCTATCCGGGGAGATGGGATAAATAACCAGATTGGGGGGATCGTAATTTATTGATTGAATCGTTACACGTAGTCGAACTGCGTGGCTTCCTTAGACTGCTTTATCCTCAACAAGTTCTAACTCTTTCTCAAAACATTATTTAATCGGAATTTATATTTCAATTGATTAATTTGTTTATCATTTATGCCGAATTGAATTCAAACCAAGATTAAGCGTTGGGCAACGCCGTACTGCGCCAATCCAATCCGCTATAAAACAAAAAGGTCGTCTGAAAACCACTTTTCATGGTTTTCAGACGACCTTTTATTTACAACGGGAAATTACAGCGAGCGGGCGACTTCGACGATGTCGAAGCATTCCAGTTGGTCGCCTTCCATAATTTCGTTGTAGCCTTTGATCATCAAGCCGCATTCGAAGCCCATGCGGACTTCTTTGACGTCGTCTTTGTAGCGTTTCAAAGAAGACAGTTCGCCGGTGTGGATGACCACGTTGTTGCGGATGAGGCGGATATGGGAATCGCGTTTGACCACGCCGTCGGTAACCATACAGCCTGCGATGTTGCCGACTTTGGATACGCTGATGACCTGACGGATTTCGACCATACCGGTAACCTGCTCTTTCTCTTCCGGCGCCAGCATGCCGCTCATGGCCGCTTTGACGTCGTCGATGGCATCGTAAATGATGTTGTAGTAGCGGATTTCCACGTTTTCATTTTCGGCAAGTTTGCGCGAAGAAGCGTCTGCACGCACGTTAAAGCCGATGATGAACGCTCCTGAAGCGATGGCAAGGTTGACGTCCGATTCGGTAATACCGCCCACGCCGCTGTGCAATACATTCACTTTCACTTCGTCGGTGGACAGTTTTTTCAGGCTGCCCGCCAAAGCTTCGTAAGAACCTTGTACGTCTGCTTTGATGATGACCGACAAGGATTGGGCTTGGTTTTCGCCCATGTTGTTGAACATATTTTCCAGCTTCGCCGCCTGCTGTTTGGCCAAGCGTACATCGCGGTATTTGCCTTGACGGAAGAGTGCGATTTCGCGGGCCTTCTTCTCATCTGCCAACACCATTGCGTCTTCACCGGCGTTCGGTATGTCGGACAAGCCGAGGATTTCGACCGGAATAGACGGGCCGGCTTCGTTGACGGCTTTACCGTTTTCATCGACCATCGCGCGGATTTTACCGAACGCGGTACCGGCCAGCAGCATATCGCCTTTTTTCAGCGTACCGCTTTGCACCAAGAGGGTAGCGACCGCGCCGCGTCCTTTGTCCAGACGGGCTTCGACGATGATGCCTTTGGCGGGCGCATCGACAGGGGCAGTCAGTTCCAAAACTTCGGCCTCAAGCAATACGGCTTCGAGCAATGCGTCGATATTGATGCCTTTTTTGGCGGACACGTCGATAAATTGTACATCGCCGCCCCATTCGTCCGGCACGACTTCGTGCGCGGTCAACTCTTGGCGGATGCGCTCGGGGTTGGCAGCTTCTTTATCGATTTTGTTGACGGCAACCACCATCGGTACGCCCGCTGCTTTAGCGTGGGCAATGGCTTCGATGGTTTGCGGCATCACACCGTCGTCGGCTGCGACCACGAGAATCACGATGTCGGTTGCTTTCGCACCGCGCGCGCGCATGGCGGTAAACGCTTCGTGACCCGGGGTATCTAAGAAGGTAATCACGCCGCGCGGGGTTTCAACATGGTATGCACCGATGTGTTGGGTAATGCCGCCCGCTTCGCCTTGTACCACTTTGGCGCGGCGGATGTAGTCCAACAGCGAGGTTTTACCGTGGTCGACGTGACCCATCACGGTAACGACCGGCGGACGCGGCAACGCTTCGGCTTCCACAGCTTCCACGCCTTCATCCAAGAATGCTTCGGGATCGTCGGCGGCGGCAGGTTTGCCGATGTGGCCGAGTTCTTCCACCACAATCAGGGCGGTGTCTTGGTCGATGGATTGGTTGATGGTGACCATCATGCCCATTTTCATCAGGGCTTTGACCACTTCCACGCCTTTGACTGCCATTTTGTGCGCCAAATCGGCAACGGTAATGGTTTCGGGAACCAAGACTTCGTGAACGACGGGTTCGGTCGGTGCTTGGAAGGCGTGTTGGTTCGGCTCGAGTTTGAGTTTCTTGCCTTTTTTACCGCTGCGTACGCGCTCGTCGTCGCCGTTGCGCGCATTGCGGTCGCGTCCGCCTTTGCCGCCTTTACCTTTAGCGTTGCGACCTTGGTTGTCATCGTCGCGGTTGTGGCGGTCTTCTTTTTTCGCACGGGCAGGATTGGCGGCTTTGCCTTCTGCAGGCGCGGCTTTGGCTTTTTCGGCAGGCTTGCGCTGCTCGGTAGCTTTGGCTTCGGCTGCGGGCTTGGCTTGCTGATCCGCCTGTTGTTTCATGGCTTCGCGGCGCGCCTGACGCTCTTGTTTTTCTTTCAACAAGGCTTCTTGATGGGCGCGTAAAGCGGCGGCGCGGCGTGCTTCTTCGTCGCGTTGCGCTTGCTCTTCCGCGCTGACCACAGGTTGCGGAGCGGCAGGGGCAGCGGGTTTTGCTGCTTTTTTCGAGTCTTTGCCTTTATTGCCTTTGTCTTGTTTAGGCTTGGCTTTGCCTTCGGCAGGTTTTTCAGACGACCTTTGGGCAGGTTTGTCTTCAGCCTGAACTGCTTGTGCAGCGGGTTCTGCCGGTTTGTCGTCGGTTTTGCTTCCAGCTGCTTGTACTTCGGCAGGTTTTTCAGACGCTTCAACAGGTTTCGCTTCTTCCGCTTTGGCCTTCGGCTCGGCTTTTGCCGCTTTAGCAGCCTTCAGCTTCGCAGCTTCCGCTTCAGCTTTCGCGCGCGCTTCGGCACGGGCGGCGGCCTCAGCTTCGGCTTTTGCCTGTTCTGCTGTTTGGTCTTTCGCTTCTGTCTGCTCGGCTTTTTTCGCTTCAGCTACTGCTTTGGCTTTGGCTTCGGCGGCAAGCTCTTCCGGCGAAGGAATCGTTACGGAACGGCCGCGTTTGCGTTCGACTTTGACGCCGCTGACAGTGCTGACTTCGGTTTTTTTGCGGCGGATGCTGATGGTTCCGCCGTCATTGCCGTTTTTCTTTTTCAAATAGGCGTTCAGCAGTTGTTTGTCGTCCAGCGTCAGGGAATCGCTGCCGCTGTTTTTATTGACGCCGGCTTCTTTCAGTTGTTTCAGCAAATCATCGACGGGGCGTTTCAGTTCGGCGGCAAATTGTTCTACGGTTGTGTTACTCATCTGTACCCCCATTAGTTCTCTTCGGTAAACCAGTGTTCGCGGGCGGCAAGAATCACTTTTTTCGCCGCTTCTTCATCTACACCGGTTATTTCAATCAGTTCGTCAACGGCCAGTTCCGCCAGGTCGTCGCGGGTGGTTACGCCGGCTTCCGCCAGTTTGCGGAGCATATCGGAATCTACGCCGTCCAGATTGCGCATGTCGTCTGAAACTTCTTCCAGCTTCTCTTCGGACGCAATCGCCATGGTCAGAATCGCATCGCGGGCGCGGTTGCGCAGGGTTTCGACGATTTCTTCGTCAAAGCCTTCGATGGCGAGCAGTTCGGCAGCTGGAACGTAAGCAACTTCTTCCAGCGTGGCAAAACCTTCTTCCACCAAAATATCGGCGGTTTCGTCGTCGATGTTCAGATGCGCGGTAAAGAGGTCGCGGATGGCTGCGTCTTCGGCAGCAGTGCGTTCGTCCGCTTCTTCGACAGTCATGATGTTCAACTGCCAACCTGTCAAATCAGATGCCAAGCGCACGTTTTGACCGCCGCGGCCGATGGCAAGCGCAAGCTGGTCTTCGGCGACGATCACGTCAACCGCGTGTTTGTCTTCGTCAATCACGATACGGCTGACTTCGGCAGGAGACAGCGCGTTCATCACGAACTCGGCAGTTTCAGACGACCACAACACCACATCAATGCGCTCGCCTGCCAATTCGTTGCTGACGGCGTTCACACGGGAGCCGCGCACGCCGATACAAGTGCCTTGCGGATCGATGCGTTGGTCGTTGGCTTTGACCGCCACTTTCGCACGTTGGCCCGGATCGCGCGCCACTTCACGGATTTCCAACAAGCCGTCTGCAATTTCAGGCACTTCCATTTCGTACAGTTTTGCGAGGAAATCGCCCGAAGTACGGCTGAGGATGACTTGTTTGCGGCCGGTGTTGCCGATTTCGTCCACACGCAAAAACAGCGCGCGGATACGGTCGCCGCCGCGGAAGTTTTCACGCGGAATCATTTGTTCGCGCGGAATCAGCGCGTCCAGCTTGCCCGGAACGACTTCGACGATGATGCCGTGGCGTTCTACGCGTTTTACCGTACCGGAAACGATGTCTTCTTTAACAGCCAAGAATTCGTTCAGATTTTGCTCGCGCTCGGCATCGCGGATGCGTTGCAGGATGATTTGTTTGGCAGTTTGCGCAGCTTGGCGGCCAAAGCCTTCGTTCGGCAGCGTTTCTTCGTAGTAGTCGCCGATTTGAATGTCGGTACCCGGAATTTCTTCTTGGATTTCTTCGATGGTTTTTTCCAGGTCGGGATAGGTGTAATCCTCGTCGGCAACAATCAGCCAGCGGCGGTAAGTATGGTATTCGCCGGTATCGCGGTCGATTTCGACGCGCACATCCATGTGCTCGCGGTCGGCTTTTTTCTTGGCTGCGGTAGAAAGGGCAAATTCCAATGCTTGGAACACCACTTCCGCTTCAACGTTTTTCTCGCTTGCCAACGCTTCGGCAAGTTGCAACATTTCGCGACTCATTTTTTAGAATCTCCAATATCAAGTTTTAAAATTTAAATTCGGGGCGCAGGCGGGCTTTATCGATATTATCCAAGCCGATTTGCGCGGTTTTGCCGTCGAAAGAGAGCGTTACGGTATCGTTTTCACAACCCTCGATGCAGCCGATAAAATTCTTTTGTCCGTCAACCGGCAGGCGGGTTTTGATTTTTGCCTGTTGTCCCGCAAAGCGCACGAAATCGGCGGCTTTTTTCAGAGGCCGGTCAAGGCCGGGGCTGGAAATTTCCAGATTTTTATAATCGATGTCTTCCACCATGAACACGCGGCTCAAATGATTGCTGACGGTCGCGCAGTCTTCGACGGTGATACCGCCTTCCTTATCGATGAACACGCGCAGCGTGCCTTGCGCAGTCAGCTCGAAATCGACCAGTTCGTAGCCCAAACCCGGCAGGGTTTTTTCGAGAATTGTTTGAATATCCATGAATCTCCCGGAGTACATAAACAAAAAAATGGCCCCGTGGCCATTTTTCGTCAAAATTGAAAAATTGGCTTATTATAACCGCTTTCCACTCAAAAGAAAAGCGTTGATTTATCGCGGCTTTTTTTCAGACGACCTCATAGAATGAACACGCCTGACGGCATAAAACCAATCTTAAAATTGTTGACAAAAACGGTCGTCTGAAAAATCGCCATTAAACCTTACCCATTGATAATCATCATTTTATTTCCAACCTTTCTTTTTCAGACGACCCCATTTCCCTTCCATACGGCTTGCACGAAGCACGCCGTCATTCTAAAATTCAAAGCTGTTATCATCGAAACAAAAAGGCCTCGCCATGTCCGCCCGCCCCATCTACAACTTTTCCGCAGGTCCCGCCGTCCTGCCCGAAGCCGTATTGCGTACCGCGCAGCAAGAAATGCTCGACTACAACGGCACAGGCTTCCCCGTCATGGCGATGAGCCACCGCTCGGAAATGTTCCTCAGCATCCTCCATCACGCCGAACAAGACTTGCGTACGCTGCTGAACATTCCTTCCAACTACAAAATCCTGTTCCTGCAAGGCGGCGCAACCACGCAATTCAACATGGTTGCCATGAACTTGGCACATGGCTTCCCGTCCGCCGACGCAGTGGTAACGGGCAACTGGAGCCGCATCGCCTACGAACAAATGAGCCGCCTGACCGATGCCGAAATCCGACTGGCTGCGCACGGCGGCGAACAATTCGACTATACCGCCCTGCCGCCCGTCGAAACTTGGGACATAGACAAAAACTCCGCCTTCGTCCACTTCGTCATCAACGAGACCGTCAACGGCCTGCAATACCAAACCGTTCCCAAACTTTCAGACGACCTGCCGCCGCTCGTTTGCGATATGTCCAGCGAAATCCTCTCGCGCGAATTTGACGTTTCCGACTACGGGCTGATTTACGCTGGCGCACAAAAAAACATCGGCCCCGCCGGCGCAATCGTCGTCATCATCCGCGAAGACCTGCTCGACCGCTGCCCCGACAGCATTCCCGACGTCTTCAACTACCGTTCCCACCTCAACCGCGACGGCATGTACAACACCCCGTCCACCTACGCCATTTATATGTCCGGTTTAGTGTTCCGCTGGCTGCTGACACAAGGCGGCGTGAAGAAAATCGAAGCCGTCAACAACATCAAAGCCCAAACGCTTTACGACGCCATCGACGGCAGCGGCGGCTTCTACATCAACCGAATCCGCCCCGATGCCCGCTCGAAAATGAACGTCGTTTTCCAAACCGCCTCAGCCGAACTCGACCGCCGCTTTGTCCTCGAAGCCGAACTGCAAGGCTTGTGCCTGCTCAAAGGCTACAAAACCGTCGGCGGTATGCGCGCCAGCATCTACAACGCCATGCCGCTCGAAGGCGTACAGGCGTTGGCGGACTTTATGAGCGATTTCCAACGGCGTTACGGCTAAGACAAAATGCGCCTTTAAAAGCACAGCCGATTCAACACAAATCTCAAGCGCGGATGAATGCGTACCGTAATCAGGTATAGTGGATTAAATTTAAATCAGGACAAGGC
>NZ_KV800909.1:0-384 GCF_001810355.1 Neisseria sp. HMSC074B07
GTCGCCGCTGCCGTTGTATTCGTAGCGGACCAGCGGGCTGCCGACCCGGACCGCTTCGCCGAAGACCGGCAAACCCTCCAACAGCGATACCGACAGCAACCGCATTTTGGGCGACTGTTCGTCCGCCACATTGCCGAAATTCAGCGAGAACACCCGGCCGTTGCCGTCGATGACGTATTGCGGCAGACCGGTCAGCGGATGATAAACGAAACGCTGATGGTTGCCGTTGGCGTCTTCCATCGCCACCAGCGGGAAGAGGGTGGCGTCTTCGTCCGAACCGTCTTCCGCGACCACCAAAGGCGCAAAACGCAGCGCTATCGAACCGTCCAGCGAAGCAATGACATAATGCCCGTCCGGATTCTTGCTGAACCAAATCTGTTCGCT
>NZ_KV800910.1:0-914 GCF_001810355.1 Neisseria sp. HMSC074B07
CGCTGAATTTCCTTCATTCCGCCCCCTTTCGAAAAATAAACCGGACATTTCATCTTTATCGTTGTGTGGTATCAAAATGGGGATTGAAGCTTTCGCACTTCAAAACCATACGGCAAAGTTGCCTGCGGCAAGCCGAACTGTTTCTGAATCAATCCCTTATAAAATGAGGTCGGTATCTTATCGTCCTTATGACGGGCATTCAAACAATATCTGAATATTTCCTAGTTTACTATTTCTTGATGTATTGAATTCGCAACAGATACGCCTGAGCCCGACTTATGCGGTGGACACGCGAAGCCTGCCTGCGGGTACGGCTTTTGTTATTCGCGGTGATAGGGATGGTTGTGGAGGATGGAGACGGCGCGGTAGAGCTGTTCGGTCAGCAGGACGCGCACCATGCCGTGCGGGAGGGTGAGGCTGGAGAGGCGCATCATCATGCGGGCTTGTTGTTTGAGGCGGTCGGTCATGCCGTCGGCGCCGCCGATGACGAAGCAGACGTGTTCGCCGTTTTGCTGCCAGCTTTTGAGGTGTTCCGCCAGCTCGACGGAGGTCGGGGCTTTGCCGCGTTCGTCGAGGACGATGAGGAATGCGCCTTGGGGGATGGCTTCGAGGATGCGTTTTTCTTCCGCCGCCATGCCTTGTGCGGCGTTGACGCCTGCGCCGCGTTTTTCGGGTTTGATTTCTTTGAGGGTGTAGGCGACGTCGCGTCCGAAGCGTTTGGCGTATTCGCCGACGGCTTCGTCAACCCAGCGGGGCATTTTGGTGCCGACGGCGAGGACGGTGATGTTCATGGGTTTCCTTGGTCGGATGGGGTCGTCTGAAAGTTTTCAGACGACCTTTTGGTTTGAATGATGGTGAAACGGGATTTCTAAAGCCGATATTTTTATAGTGGATTAACTTTAAACCAGTACGGC
>NZ_KV800911.1:0-2972 GCF_001810355.1 Neisseria sp. HMSC074B07
CTGCGGCTTCGTCGCCTTGTCCTGATTTAAATTTGATCCACTATACAAAGGATTGGGGCAGGTAGCGCAACCAGTTTATTGAAAAGAGCGCGGGATGGCGATGGGGATTAAAGCAGTTGATTCGTTGTTTTTTTGCCATCATCCACACTAAAAAAGGTCGTCTGAAAACATACTTTCAGACGACCTTTTCAAGTTTGGCTTCCGTATCTGTCAATCAATACAATCGGATGCAGCCGCGTCAATCAGTAACGACCCGGAACGGTTCCCATACGCTGTTTCAGCGAGGTTTGCGGCTCATTGAACAGGGATGCGTAGAAGGTCGCGTTGGTCATAACTTTTTTGACGTAGTCGCGGGTTTCGGTGAAAGGGATGGTCTCGGCGTAAATCGCGCCTTCCAGAGGCGTAGAAGCCTGCCAGTTGCGGGCGCGGCCGGGGCCGGCGTTGTAGCCTGCGGTTGCCATCACTTCGTTGTTTTGCAGGCGGCGTTTGGCATCTGCCATGTACCATGTGCCCATGCGGATGTTGCCGTCCATGGTGTAGAGTTCGCTGCTGCTCATGCCGATTTTGCCGGCGATTTCTCGGGCGGTGGCGGGCATAACCTGCATCAGGCCTTGCGCGCCGACGCTGGATTGCGCGCCCATGACGAAGCGGCTTTCTTGGCGGATCAGGCCGTAAACCCAAGCAGGATCGATGCCTGCTTGCGAGGCGTAGCGGACGGTGGTCTCTTTAAACGGAGAGAGGTAGCGCAGGTTGTAGTTGAGTTTGCGCTCGGTCCGGTCGGCGCTGTTGATCGCCATGTCGTAGAACTGGTTTTCAAAGGCAACTTGCGCGGCAGTCAGGAGGTTGTCTTCGTTGAAGTCGCGGGTGGCGAAACGCCATTCTGCCTGCGCCTGACGGCGCATTTTGGCATCGTTGCTGCTTTGGCTGTTTTTAAACAGAACCAGCGCGCGTTTGATGGCGCCGTCGTCTGCCATGCGGCGGACGTCTTTTTTATCGGCGTCGGAAACGTTGTTTTTGGTATTGACGCGGCGGCCGAGCTCTTCACCTGCTAAGACGGCGTAGAAATTGCGTCCGCTTGCGGCGGCTTTTTCATACATTTCTTTAGCACGGCTTTGGTTGCCTTGTGCGGCGTAGCTGCGGCCCAGCCAGTATTGCCAAGTCGGGTCTTTTTGCAGGTTGTCGGGCATTTGTTGGATGATGCCGGACAATTCGTTCCAGCGTTGCAGGCGCAGGGCGGCGCGGGCGTACCATTCAAACTGCTCGTCGGTCAGTTGTTTGCGGTCGGAAACGCGGTTGTAGTAGCTCAACGCGGTTTGCATGTTTTGATTTTGCGCTTGGTAGAGTCCCAATACGCCCCATGCGAAGCTGCTTTGTTCGCGGCTTAAGCCGGATTCCATGCCGGACAGCGTGGAGGCTGCGGAGGAGGATTTGCGCGCGTCTTTGCCGATGACGTTCAAAAGGCTGTATTCGCGCGCACCTTGCGAGCCGCCCTCAAACGGGCTGCCTAAGGCGGCTGCCAAGCTGCGTGCGTCGCTGGTTTGGCTGTTGCTCAACAATCCGCGTACGCGGCGCCATGCGTCGTTGTTGTTCAGACGACCTGCCGATGCCGCGCTTTCGACCAAGCGGGTACAGCCTGCGGGCAGCTTGTTCGTAACGCGCACAAGCTCTGCCGCCATGTTGTAGCTGCCGCTGCTCAGTTCGGCATAACATTGCACTTCTTGCACCCGACCTGCCGCATTCAGCTTTTTGTTTTCTTGGCGGAACACATCCCATTGTCCGCGCGCGCCGAGGCTTTTGAGCCATTCGTTGCGGACGGTTTCAGCCATCGCGCTGTCGCCCGCCTGCGCCAAGAATTGTTGCACCCACATATCGTCGCCGCGTTTGGCAGCGTCCAGCGCGCCTTGATATTGACCGTAATCGGACAATACTTTGGATTCGCCTTCGGCGCGGCGGGCGGGGATGGAGGCGGGTTCGGTCAGAGAAGAGGCAGGCTCTTTGGATGAGGTGTCGTTTTCAGAGACGCACGCCGACAAGACGGCTGCGGCAATCAGGCTGAGCGAGAGGGAAAATATGCGTTGTGCGTTCATTACTTGCCGTATCTTTATTAGAATCAATTAGAACCGTATTTTAAACGATTTGGCGGCATTATCCGAATCTGAAACCGATATTTACATTAACCGCGTAATCAGGGACAACAAAAAGGTCGTCTGAAAAGCGGAATGGCTGTTTCAGACGACCTTTGAGGCATGGGCAAAGTTTACATGCGGCCTTCGTTTTGCAGCAGGGTAAACAGGGGAACGCCGTTTTCGCGGATTTTGCTGCCGCCGATCAAGTCCGTAAATTCCAAAATCGCCGCCGCTTCAACGACTTCGCCGCCGAGTTTTCGGATTAATTCCACGCCTGCGAGCATGGTGCCGCCGGTTGCGACCAGGTCATCGACCAGCAGCACGCGCGCGCCGGGTTTGACCGCGTCTTTGTGGATTTCGACCGTCGCTTCGCCGTATTCCAGCGCGTAGCTTTGCGAAATCGTATCAAAAGGCAGCTTGCCCTTTTTGCGGATGGGGACGAAGCCGACGTTCAACTGATACGCCAACGCCGCGCCGATGATGAAGCCGCGTGCGTCCAAGCCAGCCACGACATCGATTTTCTGACCCATATAGCGATAGACCAGCAAATCCACTAAAAGGCGGAAATATTCCGCGCTTTGAAGTACCGGTGTAATGTCGTGAAATAAAATGCCTTTTTGCGGCCAGTTTTCGATTTTGCGGATTTTGTCCGCCAATGCGGCGACGCCCATCGCCTCAGGATGAACCAACATTTTGCGTGTTCCCAAATGAAAAGTTTTTAACGCGATATTGTAGCCGTCAGACCATCGGTTGCCAAATCCATCGGGGCGGTTTAACCATTCCCCGAAGCATTCATGACATGGCGTACGACACGGTATAGTGGATTAACTTTAAATCAGGACAAGG
>NZ_KV800911.1:3072-4149 GCF_001810355.1 Neisseria sp. HMSC074B07
CGCCGTACTGGTTTAAAGTTAATCCACTATAATGCGGCTCAATCATCTTTAAGATTAATAAAGGTCGTCTGAAACGCCGGAAGATGGGTTTCAGACGACCTTTTGTGTTTCATAACGTGAATATGGATTTATTGATGCGCGGCGAGGAATTGTTCCAATTCTTCTTTGAAAGGCATTCCGTTTTGCGCGCCGTCTTGGGTAATGGAAAGCGCGGCGGCGGCACATGCCTTACGGACGGCAGTTTCGATGCCTTGATTCCAGAAGACGGACAACGCGCCGTTGAATGCGTCGCTGGCGCCGGTAGTGTCGGCAGTGTCCACTTTAAAGCTGGAAACATAACGCAAACCGTCTTTTCCGTCTTTATAGACTGCGCCTTTGTCGCCCATGGTCATCAGGACGGGGCAGGGGGCTTTTAGAATCAGCTCTTCGGGATTCAAATCTTGCGACAGGCCGAGGCAGTCGGCAAGTTCGTAGCGGTTGGGGGTCAGAAGAGTGACCAATTCCCATAATTCCGAAGGCAGGAATTGTGCGGGAGCCGGGTTGAGGATAAAGGGCTTGCCGTATTTCTTCGCCAATTTTGCGGCGGTGATGACGCAGTCCATCGGAATTTCGAGCTGGCTCAAAACCACATCGGCGGAGGCGATTTGCTGCTCGGCGTTTTCGATGTCGGCAACCGTCAGCCCCATGTTGGCTCCGGCGATAACGATAATGGCGTTTTCATCGTCGGCAACGGTAATGTTTGCCATGCCGCTGGGCAGGCCGGTGAGGGTTTGGATGTGTTCGGTAAAGATGCCTTCGCGGCAGAGGTTGGTGGTCATTTCATAGCCGAAATCGTCATCGCCGACCGCGCCGACTATACAGACGTCTGCCCCCAAACGCGCTGCTGCAATCGCTTGGTTTGCGCCCTTGCCGCCCATGAAGCGGTGAAATGAATTGCCCAGCAATGTTTCACCCGCTCTGGGAAATTTTGAAGCGCGGGTGACTAAATCCATATTGATACTGCCGATAACGACGATTTTAGCTTGGAGCATCCTTGATATCCCTTTTATAGTCAATTAAAAACAAAATAGTACAATA
>NZ_KV800912.1:0-10208 GCF_001810355.1 Neisseria sp. HMSC074B07
TGTTGCTATGATACGGGTGTTTCGATATACAAGGCTCATATCGCGGGTATGCTGCAGGATCTGCAGGCGGGAGCCGAGGAGGCACATTAAACTTATACTCGGAAGGATGACATTCAAAATGCGGGGTAGCTGCAGTTTTAACGGCTTCTGCATCGTGCTTTCCATCTTGCGTCAAATTCGGCTGATTGCTACATGCCGCTATAACCAGCAAGCCCGCCAATACTATCAGCTTTCTATTGAATGTCTTCATTATTGATAACCTTCTTTGTGCTTTTTCGATGTTCGTCATCTCCTGATGCGGTTTGTAACAAATAAATCGGGTTTTATGTTGGGTGGAAATGACGATGAATTTTGTATGTTAGCTGGGTTGAGATAATGGGTAAAGAAAATGGGATAAGCGGTGGAAGGTGTGTCTGAATGGTTTGCTTTGTTTAGCGAGATATAGTGGTAACTTTAAACCAGGACGGCGTTACCTCGCCTTGTCCTGATTTAAATTTAATCCACTATAGTATGGCTTGATGATGCGAAAGGTCGTCTGAAAACCCGATTTGGGCTTTTCAGACGACCTTTTGTTTGGGGCGGTATCAATAGACGTCGCGTTGGTAGCGTTTGTCTTCGCGCATTTCGTTGAGATAGTCTTCGGCATCGTCGCGGCTGAGTTTGCCTTGGGTTTCGATGACGTCGATCAGGGCGGTTTCTACGTCGCGTGCCATGCGGGTGGCGTCGCCGCAGACGTAGAGGTGTGCGCCTTGTTGCAGCCAGTTCCAAACTTCGGCGGCGTGTTCGGCAATTTTGTGTTGGACATAGACTTTGTGTTCGCCTTGTCTGCTCCATGCCAAGTCGGCACGGGTAAGGATGCCGTCTTTGCGGTAATCGCTCCATTCAAGCTGGTAGAGGAAGTCGTCGGCGAGGCGTTGGTTGCCGAAGATGAGCCAGTTTTTGCCGTTGTCGCCGTTGGCGGCGCGTTGCTGCATGAAGGCGCGGAAGGGGGCGATGCCTGTGCCTGCGCCTATCATGATGACGAGGGTGTCGCCGTTGGCGGGCAGGCGGAAATTGGGGTTGGGTTCGACGAAGACGCGTACTTCGCCGCCTTCTTCAAGGCGTTCGCCCAGATAGCCTGAGGCTGCGCCGGTGTAAGTGTTGCCGTGGTGTTCGAAGCGGACGACGCCGACGGTCAGGTGGACTTCTTCGCCGACTTCGTCTTGCGCGGAGGCGATGGAGTAAAGGCGCGGGGTTTGGGGGCGGAACAGTTGGAACAGGGTTTGCGCGTCCAGCGGATGGGGGTGGGCGGCGAAGACGCCGACGGGCGGGGTGGCGGCGAGGTAGGCGTCCAATCGGGCTTTGTCGGCGGCTGTGGTTTTGAGTTCTTCGCTGCCGGACAACTCGGCATATTGCTGCACGAGTGCGGGCGTGTTTTGCGTGATGTCGGCGGACTCGGTCAGGGCGGTGCGGATGTCGGTTTCGAGGTCGTCTGAAAGGCGGATTTTTTCTTCGCCGCTTAATTGGTGCAAATCGAGGATTTCTTGAACCAAAGCGGGAGCGTTGAGCGGGAGTACGCCCAATGCGTCGCCTGCCAGATAGTGTAGTCCGGAGCCGGACAGGTCGATTTCGATGTGCTCCACGTCTTTTTCGGCGGAGCGGGACGTGATTTTTTGGCGGACGGACAGGGTGGCGGTATAAGGTTTGTCTTTGGTATAGACAGTGCCTGCGGTTTGAAGGGCGGCAGGTGTTGCAACGGATGCTGCGGCGGTTTGCACGGCAAGCTCGGCAACTTGGGGGACGACGGCTTCTATCCACGCGTCGGCGGCGCTTTGGAACTCTAAATCGCAGATGCCCAAGTCGTTCAGACGACGTGCGCCCAGTTCGGCAAATTTGGCGTCAAAGTCTTTGCCCGCTTGGCAGAAATTGGGATAGGAAGAATCGCCCAAACCTAAAACGGCAAAAGTGAGTTTGCCCAAATCGGGGGCTTTTTTGCCGAAGACGAATTTATACAGCGGCAGGGCTTCTTCGGGCGGCTCGCCCTCGCCTTGCGTGGATGTTACCAATAACACGATGTCTTCATCGGGCAGGGTTTTGCTTTTGAAGTTCCCCGCGCTGCTCAATACGGCTTCTACGCCGGCGTTTTTGAGTTTGGCGTGTAAAGATTCGGCAACGCCGCGCGCATTGCCCGTTTGCGAGGCAGATAAGACCAACACGCGTCGCGCGGGGGCTGCAACGGCGGGAGCTACGGAAACACTCAAACCGCCCGCCGCCCCTTGACTTTGCGCCCAGCAGTAGCCGGAAAGCCAAGCGAGCTGTGTAGGCGAGAGGGCGGCGAGTTGTGCGGAAAGTTCGGTGGGAAGCGGGTTGGCTGGGGTCATGTCGGTTCCTTTGTGCGGACGGCTGCTTGAGGCAGAGCATTTGCCTGCGCGGCTTTAATTGTTTGGTTGAATGGTGAATTTTTCTGAAAACAGTGGCGATACTGTAAACAGGTCGTCTGAAAAACGGAAAGAATGCTTGGTTTTAATTTAATGCGATTTCGTTATATTCTGGATTGGAAGAGGGAGATAGGGTCGATATCGGTTTTCAGACGACCCGACTATAATCCTTTGAGATTTTTAAGGGCAGCAAAAGCGCAGATGTCCATCGGACAACTAATAAAGCAGCTTATATAAAGCTGCCGTCAGAGGTAATCAGATGATTGAATTTAATGATTTCATAAAAGAAGTAAATAAAAAATTTCAAGATGAGCTATGGGCTGATTTTGAATCCAAATTTTTTGGAGATGATTTATTTATTAAAGTAGGAATAGATTTTTCTTATAGCCATCAGTTTGAACTGTATATTCAAAATGCGCGCATGAATAAATCGATTGAGGAATGGACGGTAGATTTGAAGAAAAATCAAATCATATATCTGAAAGATAGGGAAATTTATTTTATAACGGATGTCGATGAAAAAATAATGGTAAAAGGGGAAAGGTATTTTGTTAATTTGTTGACGACTATTTACCATTTGAATCATTCTGATAGCTTGAAAAATTACATAATCAACCCAGAATTGATAGATTTAGCTACTGTTTCAGATATGACGATAAATAACTATTTTGAAGAATTGCGATTGTAATAAGTAGAAATCATGACTGAAATGAAACTGAATTCGTCTCTAGGGGAAGGAATATTAAATTCAGAAAACAGCAAAAGGTCGTCTGAAAACAGTTTGGCAGTATCTGCACTCGTGTTTTCAGACGACCTTTCCTCTTGATTATGCAAACAGGAGGCGTAAAATATCAAAAAATTACACAATAAAACAAATTCCAACACAACACATCATGAACCGTCTGCTCCAACATGCATTTACCCCCAATCAAGCCACATCCATAGGTCTGCTTGCCGTAGCCTTTTGGAGTTCCGTCGTCGGATTGATACGCGCCTTGAGCCTGCACATGGGGGCGGTTGGTGGCGCGGCGGTGATGTACAGCCTTTCCACTTTGTTGCTCTTGGCTATTTTCGGATTGCCGAATTTGCGGCAGTTCAGCCGCAGCTACCTTTTTTGGGCAAGCATTTTTTTCGTCGGCTGCGAATTGTGCCTGTCTCTTTCCATCGGTTTTGCCGACAACGCACGCCAAGCGGTCGAAGTCGGTATGGTCAATTATCTTTGGCCGACGTTTACCATCATCGGCGCGGTTTGGTTTAACAAGCAGCCCGCAAAATGGTGGATAGGCATAGGCTTTATCCTGTCGTTTGTAGGCATTGCCACCGTTTTAGGCGGTGACGGCGGATTCTCTCTGCCCGAGATTATCGGCAACGTCCGAACCAACCCGCTCAGTTACATCATGGCATTGTTGGACGCGCTGTTTTGGGCGGCATACTGCACCCTGACCGCCAGAACCAAAGCGCAGGGCAATGCCGTCGGTTTTTTCTTCCTCCTCGTGTCCTGTATCCTGTGGGCAAAATATTTCGCAGGCGGCTACGGCAGCCTTCATTTCGATACCGACTCCATACTTTATGCCGTCTCCGCCGCAGCCTGCATGGGCTTAGGCTATGCGGTTTGGAACATCGGCATTTCATGTGGCAATATGACCGTCTTGGCGGGTGCTTCCTATTTCATTCCCATTTTTTCTGCCTTAATTTCCTCTGTCCTGCTCAATGCGCCCCTGTCTGTACAGTTTTGGCAGGGCGCGATTATGGTCTGCATCGGCTCCGGCGTGTGCTGGCTTGCGACGCAGAATTTCAGTTTCAGACGAATTGAGTAGTTCTCGGTCCTTACATCAGGGTTTTTGAAAATATCAAAAGGTCGTCTGAATATTTTTAGACGACCTTTTGTTGTATTTTCAGCCAAATTTTATTTACCACTTCTTTTCATATATAGGTTAAACATGAAATTTAAATATTATATTATTTCTTTATTTTTCTCGTTGTTTTGCATTCTTTTGGCAGGTATTTTTATTGCTCCCTATGGCTTGAGTTTTAAAGGTGAGGAGCAATCTTTCAATGAGGCAACAATGCTGATTTCCTCCCCTAATAGAGGAGAAAGAAAGATTAAGCTTGAAACAGGATTAAGATCATACTGGCTATCTTGTTACGGACTTGATGATTTATGTAAAATGGAAAATATAAATAAAAGATTCCCTATAACAAATGCAAAAATATTATTATTAAACCCCAATGAAACAAACTTTTTAAATGGCGTTTTAGTTTCGTATTACAAAAATGATATATTTATTCAAACAAAAAAATAACGAAGGATGTGAATTTACTTGCAATATTAGCTTCTAACTCCGTATTTTGTTTAAAGTTGGCAGTATTCTTTTTATTACTTTCTCTTTTCTTTTTCATTAAAAGGATTTGATCAAGGCGCGTTATTCAGAAGGTGCGGCATTTAGGTGGTCAGAACAAGACGGCTGATTCCTCGATAAATTCAGCAGTTTCTACAAAATCAGGGGATGGGAATGGCAAAATTTAAGCGTTATTAGCGAATGACATAAATTCCTTTTAGTCTGGGTTGTCTGTCCGGAAAGGACTGTGTGGAGATGTTCTATCCGAGTTTGCTATATAATCGCGCCATCTTTGGTGAACAAACATCGTCTGAAAGAACGTCTTAATTTTCAGACGACCTAAAATAAAACCGACATACAAAGGAGCCGAACCATGTTTCACAGCATCAACGCCTATACCGGCGAAACCCTTTGCCGCCGTCCTGCGCAGGGTTATGCAGAGTTTGCACAAGAATTGGCAGCGTTGAAGGTGCGCCAGCAAGTATTTGCGCGGTTGGGAGTTACCGGACGGACTGCTTTGCTGCAAGCTTTTGCCGAGCGTTTGGCGCAAAACAAAGAGCGGCTTGCGGAAATGGTTTGCGAAGAAGTCGGACGCTGCCTGCATGAATGCCGTGCCGAACTGGATAAATCGGTCGAACTCATCCGATATTACGTCCGCCTTGCCCCTGAGTTGCTGGCGCATAAGACCATTGCCACGCAGGCGAGCCTTAGTCAGGTGCGTTTTGAGCCGTTGGGTGTTGTGCTTGCCGTCATGCCGTGGAACTATCCTGTCTGGCAGGTTTTGCGTTTTGCCATTCCAGCCCTGTGCGCGGGAAACGCTTGTGCCGTCAAACCTGCGCCCAGTGTTGCTCGGGTCAGCGCTGCGCTGTTGGAACTGGTTTCAGACGACCTCCCGTTGATTGGCGCATGGTTGAATAACGACGATACGTTGAAAGCCATTGAAGACACCGATGCGATGGCGTTTACCGGCTCGACGCGGACCGGCCGCCTGCTCGCCGCCCATGCGGGATTACACCTTAAAAAAACCGTCCTCGAACTCGGCGGCAGTAACCCCTTCATCGTCATGCCCGATGCGGATCTCGAACGCGCCGCCGTCGAAGCCTGTTATTCGCGTTTCCGCGATGCGGGTCAATCTTGCAACGCAGCCAAACGAATCGTCGTTACCGAAGCCGTTGCCGACCGCTTCATCCCCTTGTTTCTTGCCGAATGCGCCAAATTGCAAACGGGCGATCCCAAAGACCCTGCGACCACGCTTGCCCCGCTGCACCGCGAAGACTTGCGCGCAAACGTACATGCTCAAGTACAGGACGCAGTCGCACACGGTGCGCAGGTTCTGACGGGCGGTTTCATTCCCGAAGGAAAGGGCTGGTTTTACCCTGCCACCGTATTGGACAAAGTGAATCCTGACTGCCGCGTTTGGAGTGAAGAGGTTTTCGGGCCGGTTGCCATGATTTTGCGGGCGAAGGACGAGGAACACGCCGTCGCCCTTGCCAACGATACGCCCTAC
The DNA here is from genome assembly GCF_001810355.1 of Neisseria sp. HMSC074B07. Classification (NCBI taxonomy): domain Bacteria; kingdom Pseudomonadati; phylum Pseudomonadota; class Betaproteobacteria; order Neisseriales; family Neisseriaceae; genus Neisseria; species Neisseria sp. HMSC074B07. Next base: position 6,264 of record NZ_KV800912.1, read on the forward strand.
GGATTGGGCGCCAGCATTTATACCGCCGATACCCGCCGCGCTTGGGCGTTTGCCGAAAAAATCCAAGCAGGCTCGGTCTTTATCAACCGCCACACCAGCAGCGACCTGCGTCTTCCCTTTGGCGGCGTCAAGGCTTCCGGTTACGGACGGGAATTGTCTGAATTCGGGTTGTATGAATTTGTGAACGTGAAAACGTATTGGCAGAAATAAGGAAGGATTGAAAAAGGTCGTCTGAAAACGCCGGGATTGTCTATGTTGCGTTTTCAGACGACCTTTTTATAGTGGATTAACTTTAAACCAGTACGGCGTTGCCTCGCCTTGCCGTACTATCTGTACTGTCTGCGGCTTCGTCGCCTTGTCCTGATTTAGTTAAGCCACTATAGTAATGGAGGATTGACTGATCGCTGCGCGTCAAGCATCCACTGTAAAGAACAAGGTTTCTTGTTTTAAAGCATTGCCGTCGGCATCGGTCAAATCGGCGTGTGCTGCGGAAAATTTGATAACCGCAAGACTCAGGCTGCCGGTATCGGTCAGCGCGGTATTGATGATTTGTCCGGCTTCTTCGCCTCCGTTTTGAACGGCAACGCCTGCAGCTTCCAACGAATCACCCCGCAAAACCGCCAGCCCGCGTTTGACTTGTCCGCGATATTGGGCGCGGGCGATGATTTCCTGTCCCGGATAGCAGCCTTTTTTGAAATGTACGCCGCCGATGATGTGTTGGTTGAGCATTTGGGCAACGGCAGTTTCTTTGGTTGCCGTCGAAATCCAAGCGTAGCCGCTGCGGATTTCGTGCAGGTTCCAAGCGTTTTCGGCTGCCGCGTCATATTCGGGCAGAAGCCCGGCTTCGCCGATTTTCAGACGACCTGAATGGGGCAGGGTAATGATGTATACCCCATTGTCTGCTTGGGCAGGAAAGGATAGGGCAGGTTCGGCTGCGGGAGAGGGTGAGGCAGTTTCGTCCAGCTCGCCTGCGACGGCAAAATCGGGCAGCGGTTCAAAGATGACTTTGGCTCTCAGGACAAACATGCGCAACCGTTTGACAATGGCTTCGGTCAGATCCTGCGCCATAATCAGCAGCAAGTCTTCTCCTCGGTTGAGGACGATCATATTTGCCAACACGCGCCCTTTCGGGGTGTTGTAAGTGGCATAACAAGCAGAATTTTCGTTCAGATGGTTGATGTCGTTGGATAATTGGCCGTGAAGAAAGGAGGCTCTGTCCTCCCCGCTGACTCGGACGACACCAAAAAATGGCAGGCGGGTTTGCATGTGGAATCCTTTGTCGGGTAGCAATGGAATAGTTCGATATTATAAGAACAAATGCTTGATGAAAAAAGCCGTTCAAACTTGGGAAGAGCATGTAGAGGTCGTCTGAAAAGGTTTCAGACGACCCATTTTGTTCTGATTAAAAGGAAAATCGGCTAAAATGACGGCGCTTTTTCTTTAAGATAGAGAGTGATTTCAAGATGATTCAGTTATACGGCATTCCCAATTGCGATACGGTGAAAAAAGCCCGCAAATGGTTGGAAGAACATGGCGTTGATTTTCAATTTGTGGATTTTAAAAAGAGCCCGCCGCAAGTTGACACGATAAGCAAATGGTTGGAGCAGATACCGTTGGAGGTTTTATTGAACAAACGTGGTACGACGTGGCGCAAGCTGGATAAGCAAGCCCAAGCCGCTGCTGCTACTGTCGATGGCGCTGTTCGATTGATGGCGGAGCAGCCCAGCATCATCAAGCGTCCGGTTTTGGAAAAGGAAGGGCGGTTTTTCGTCGGTTTTTCCGAAGAAAACTATCAAGAAATTTTTTCAAAATAACACGATACGGCGGGATAGGGTCGTCTGAAAAATAAGTCGGGCCATCGTTCTGCCAAGAGTGCATAACAAGGCAAAACGCGCTACAATGCGCGTTTGCTATTTTAATCATTACGTCTTCAGATAATATGTTCCATACCGTTGAAAAATATAAAACTCCGGCCCAGATTTTGTTGGGTTTGATTGCGCTGACCTTCGTCGGCTTCGGTGTCAGCACGGTTGCTGCGCCCGGCTCTGATTTTATCGTCAAAATAGGGGATGAAAAAATCAGTGAGTATTCTTTGAATAATGAGTTGCAAGGTGAGCAGCTTCAAGGCCAAAGCCCGTCGCGGGGAGCCGTATTCCAATCTTTGGTTCAACGCGCCTATCTGAAGGAAGGTGCCAAGCTGATGGGTGTGGAAGTTTCCCAAGAGCAGCTTAAACAACTGATCGTGGACGACCCTACCTTTCACGATCAAAACGGTAAATTCAGCCAACAAATCTTTTCAAACTTCCTGAGCCAGCGCCATATGACGGAAGATCAGTTCGTTGCTGATATCCGCGAGCGTTATGCGCTGCAAAGTTTGATCAATTTGGTGCAAAACGGTGCGATTGTCAGCGATGCGCAAGCAGAGCAACTGGTTAAGCTAACTCAGGCGACACGCGATATCCGTTCGGTAACATTCAATCCTGAAGCCTTTGTTTCTCAAGTAAAAGTCGATGATGCCGCGTTGAAGGCATACTATGAGGCGCACAAAAAAGATTATCTGATTCCACAAGGTGTGAAATTGGAATACATCGCCCTGAGTGCAAAAGATTTGGCGGACAAACAGACCGTCAGCGAAGATGAAGTGAAAAAGGCATTTGACGAACAGGCGCCCCATCTTTCGCCCCGCCGTGAAATTGCCCACATTTTCTTCCCGGTTCCCCAAGATGCCGATGAAACGGTACGCGCGGCAATCAAAGCCGAAGCAGACAAAGTTGCGGCAGAGTTGAAAGCCAAGCCGGCCGATTTTGCTGCTTTGGCGAAAAAATATTCAAAAGACACCGCATCTGCTTCCAAAGGCGGCAACTTGGGCTATCTGTCTAAAGACGGCGGCTTGGGTACGGATTTGGAAAACGTGGCGTTCTCGCTGCCTAAAGGCGGAATCAGCGATGTGGTTCAAACGCCGGTCGGCTACGATATCGTCCAAGTTTTGAATATCGAAGACAAAGTGTCTTTAGAACATGAAAAAGCCCGTATCGAAGCCGATTTGAAGCTGAAAAAAGCTGCTTCCGAATTTAATTCGGCCAAAGAAAAGCTTTCTGAAGAAGCATTTAATACGCCGACTTCCTTGGCGGATGTCGCCAAAAAAACAAATCTGAGACTGGAAAGCCTGGATCAAGATTGGTTGACTCAAGCCAACGGTAAAGCAGCAGGTTTGCCCGATGCATTGATTAATGCTGCGTTCAGTGAAGATGTGTTGAAGAAAAAACACAATTCCGATTTGATTTCCATGGACAAAGATACGGTTTGGGTCATTCGTGTCAAAGAAGTCAGGGAAGAAAAAACCGCACCTTTCGCTGACGTTCAAGAAGAAGTGCGTTTGGCTTATCTGCGCAGTGAAGCCGCAAAACTGGCCGATAAAAAAGCCAAAGAAGCCATCGAGGCTTTGAAGGCAGGCAAGGCAGTTGACTTGAAATGGTCGGAAGTATCGAAATTGAGTGCGCAAGATGCACGCCGAACCATGGCACCCGAAGCGTATAACGAACTGATCAAAGCCCGTCCGCAAAATGGCAAACCTGCATACGCCATGCTGCTGGAAGGCATGCCGGCTCCTGTAATTGTTGAAGTACAAAATATTGCAGCGCCGGAAAATATTGCTTCCCAAGTGCCTGCTGCCAAACAAATGCTGGCACAACAGCAGTCTGCCAACATTTTTGACGCATTGCTGCGTTATTTCAGCAAGGAAATCAAGCGCGAGCAAGGTGCGCAAAAAGTTGATAATTCAGCAGAGTAAGCAGGTGATGAACAGGTAGGCGGCAATGATGGCAAACATGATTGCCCGTCTGCCTTAAACAGAATCAAACGGTCGGAGAAAATCCGACCGTTTTCATTATATAATCAGCCTTTCTTGCCCCATCAATATAGTGGATTAACTTTAAACCAGTACGG
>NZ_KV800912.1:10308-21174 GCF_001810355.1 Neisseria sp. HMSC074B07
TTGTCCTGATTTAAAGTTAATCCACTATATATAGTGATTTCACTACTATACACATTCCGATTTTCCTTGTTTTTCGGTTAGAGGTCGTCTGAATACCATGAGCAAAGCTCCCGATGCTTTTACGCGGCTGATTAATGCCTTGAAAATTCTACCCAATGTCGGTCCGAAATCCGCGCAGCGCATGGCGCATCAATTGCTGCAAAGCAAGCGGGAGCAGGCGCAGGAGTTGGTTGATGCTTTGCAATATGCATTAAAGCAAGTCCAGCATTGCAGGATGTGCAACACATTTTGCGAAGGGAGTGTGTGTGATATCTGTTCTGACGAATCGCGCGACAAACACCGCCTGATGATCGTCCATATGCCGGCAGATGTTTCCAATATGGAAACTGCCAATTGCCATGACGGCTTGTATTTTGTGCTGATGGGACAAATCAGTCCCGCGCAAGGGATGGATGTGAGCGCCATCGCATTGGACAAACTGGTGGCAAGGTTGCAGAACGCCGATGTCGAAGAAATCATCATTGCAACAAACTTTACTGCCGAAGGAGATGCGACGGCGTATGTGTTGGCAGAATTGTTTAAAAACCTTCCATACAAAGTCAGCCGTCTTGCCAGAGGCATCCCTTTGGGGGGAGAGTTGGAATATGTCGATGCAGGGACTTTGGCGCAGGCCGTTTATGAAAGGCGCGCAATCAAGGAATAAACAATAAGGTCGTCTGAAAACGCGTTTCAGACGACCTTATTTCAAACAAAGCCGGTTTATTTGCAGCTTACGCCTTGAATTTGCGGAGTGTCGCCGCTGCCTACTTTAAAGGCACATTTGGTGGCGCTGCTGCCGGATACGGTGACGACACCGCTGCCTGCGGTCAGGCTAACCGGTTCTTTAACACCCATGCCGACTGCGGTTGCGGCAAGTTTTTGCACGTCGGCAGCGGAATAGGACGTATTGTTTGAACTGATTTTAATCTCCTTAGCCGCATACGCATTTGCACTGAATGCCAATCCGGCAGCGGCAACGGATAATGCTAAGAATTTTGTGATGTTCATTAATGGTTTTCCTTTTTGATGGCGGTAAACTTTACCGCGATTTCAGAATAAGGCCGAATAGATGATTGTGCAAGTTTTTCGGCCGATTTTACGGTAGCCCTGAATAAGAAGACTTTGGTTTACAAATTGCGATGTCTCTATTCTCGGTCGTTTCGGCGTATTCAGACGACCTGTCGGTTTTACGGTACAATAGGCGTTTTTTGACAAACGGATGAGGCATATAAATGGCTTCTTTAGAGACTTGGATAGGACTGCGCTATTTGCGGGCAAAAAAACGCAATGGCTTCATGTCGTTTATCACCGTCATTTCTATTGTAGGTATTGCACTCGGTGTAATGGCTTTGATTGTCGTATTGTCTGTCATGGCGGGCTTTCAGAGAGACATACGGGGGCAGCTTTTGAAAGTGGCTCCTCATGCCGAAATGGGTTATTACGATAACGGCAACGGTAAAAGCTGGGAGAGCCTACGCGAGATTATTAAAGGACGCAAAGAGGTGCTTCAGTCGGCACCTTATGTTTCGGGGCAAGCATTGCTGGCAAATGCGGGTGAGGTCCAAGGTGTTCAAATCCGCGGGATTTTGCCTGATGAAGAAAAAAAGATCGTTGAATACAGTAAAGAAATGCCTGTGGGCAGTTTTGATGATTTGAAGCCGGGCGAATTCGATATTATTTTGGGGCAGGATCTGGCTGAGACTTTGGATGTAAAGGTTGGTGAAAAAATCACCGTCGTTACACCTGAAGGCAACGTGACGCCTGCCGGTGTCGTACCTCGTCTGAAACAATTTAAAGTTGTCGGCTTGGTCAAAACCAAAATCCATGAATTGAACAATTCTCTGGCATTGACACACATGAAAGATGCCCAAGTCTTGTACCGCCTAGATGAAAATGCGGCAGGCTTGAGATTGAAACTTGCCGATCCGATCAACGCGCCGTCGTTCACCGAAACACTGCTGCCGAAAAATCTGCAAGAAGAAGTATGGTTGCGCGATTGGACATACACCAACCGCAGTTATTTCGAGGCCGTAGAAATGGAGAAAAGGGTGATGTTCATCATTCTGCTGCTGATTGTTGCCGTAGCCACCTTTAACTTGGTTTCTTCTTTGGTCATGGCGGTTACGGAAAAACAAGCCGATATTGCCATTTTGAGGACTTTGGGTGTCTCCCCGGGCAGCATTATGAAAATTTTTATGGTGCAGGGCGTATTTGCCGGCTTTTTCGGCACCTTAACCGGTGTGATTACCGGTGTCACGCTGGCTTTGAACGTGGGCAGTATTGTCAAACAGTTAGAGAGTTGGTTTGGTTTCCAATTCATCAAATCACAAGTTTATTTCATTGATTATATCCCGAGTGACGTCAGTGTTCATGATGTTGTGCTGATAGCCTGCATTTCCCTGATTTTGTCGTTTATCGCTACGCTCTATCCAAGCTGGCGTGCTGCAAGAACCCAACCGGCGGAGGCTTTGCGCTATGAATAAAGTAGTTTTGAAATGCGATAATGTCAGCAAAAGCTACAAAGACGGTCAATTGAATGTCAACGTTTTGAATCAGCTGAGGCTAGAAGTGCTCGAAGGTCAAAGCGTCAGCATTATCGGTTCGTCCGGTAGCGGCAAATCGACCTTGATGCACATTTTGGGCGGTTTGGATAAGCCGACTTCTGGCAGCGTGGTACTGATGGGACAGGATTTGAGTCAGTTGGGGCAGAAACAACTGGGTCTGCTGCGCAATCAGTATTTGGGTTTCGTGTACCAGTTCCACCATTTGCTGCCTGAATTTTCCGCTTTGGAAAACGTCATGATGCCGCTTTTAATCGGCAAGATGAAAAAAGCCGAAGCAGAACAGCGTGCGGTTGAAATGTTGGAAAAAGCGGGTTTGAAAAAGCGCATACAGCACCGCCCCAGCGAGCTTTCCGGTGGCGAACGCCAACGTGCCGCCATTGCGCGCGCGCTGGTGACGCGTCCAAAATGTTTGCTCGCTGACGAGCCGACAGGCAATCTTGACCGTAAAAATGCGCAAAATGTACTGGATATGATGCTGGATCTGAAATCAGAGTTGAATACCAGCCTGATTGTGGTCACGCATGATGACGAGTTGGCAGTCCGCTTTGAGCGGGTTATGCTGATGCACGACGGACGCTTGGAAGAGCAGTAACTATTCGGCAAATACGCAAAGGTCGTCTGAAAAAGTAATTGATGCTTTTCAGACGACGGCGGATTCAGATTTGAAGTACAACTTTCCATAACAGAAAAAGGCCGGTATGCGGTAGCATACTGGCCTTTCCTGCAATGCAACACATTAACATTCTTATCCGCCCAAGAAAAACACTTGGTTACGAAACGCCAAGTGTTTTATTTTTGAATCTGTTCCAACCACTGATGCACTTGACATCCGAATCCAAAGTCGTCTGAAAACTGAATGCCCCTTGAAGTTGGGTCCATCCCCTATACATAGCCAATACTTGGGAGGCAGATTCAAAAAAAGCTGCTATGGAAAGAGCAGCTTTTGTCCGGTTTGGCGGAAACGGTGGGATTCGAACCCACGGAGGATTTGCACCCTCAGCGGATTTCGAGTCCGCTGCATTCAGCCTCTCTGCCACGTTTCCGTAGAATAAAGTAAAACCAAATAAAAATGCTGTTGGCTGGGCTTCACTTCATTTTTATTTGGTTTTTCTATTTTCAAGAAATGGCGGAAGCGGTGAGATTCGAACTCACGGAGGGCTATCAACCCTCGACGGTTTTCAAGACCGTTGCATTAAACCGCTCTGCCACGCTTCCGTTTCTTGAAGCCGAAATAATAATGAAATTTGTCGGGTTTGCCAAGCGAAATTTTTAGGGGAATATTTAGTTTTTTGTTTTTACTTGGTTTGTTCTTTTTGCATGAACACCCATTCGGACTCATTCGACGCTGCTGCGTTAAATGCGTAGCCTTCGTAATCGAAATTTTTCAGCATTTCAGGGTCGGTAATATTGTGTTCCGCCGCGTAGCGTACCATCAGTCCGCGCGCGCGTTTGGCGTAGAAGCTGATGATTTTGTATTTGCCGTTTTTTTCATCTTTGAAAACGGGGGTAATCAGGCGGGCTTTAAGTTTTTTAGTGTTGACGGATTTGAAATATTCTTGCGAAGCGAGGTTAACCAATATGTCGCTGCCTGCTTGGGCAAGGGTATCGTTCAGCAGGTCGGTGATGATGTTGCCCCAAAATTCATACAGGTTCTTACCGCGTGTGTTGGCAAACGCTGTTCCCATTTCCAAGCGGTAGGGCTGCATCAAATCCAGCGGGCGCAGGATGCCGTAGAGGCCGGAAAGCAGGCGGACATGTTGTTGCAGATATTGGATTTGTTCGGGTTTGAGGGTGTCTGCGGCGATGCCTTCGTAAACGTCGCCGTTGAACATAAAGACTGCCTGTTTGGCGTTGTCGGGGGTAAACGGCGTATGCCATTCGGCGTTGCGCTCGGCGTTTAAGAGGGCGATTTTGTCGGAAACGTGCATCAGCTCGGCGATTTGCTGCGGAGCAAGTTCACGCAGTTGGCACATCAGGATTTCGGCTTCCGCCAAGAGGTCGGGTTGGGTGAATTCTTTGACGGGTGCTGGGTCTTTTTCATTGAGGTTTTTGGCGGGAGAAAGGACGAAGAACATGATGGACTCGGAGATGTGATAAACAGCGGCATTGTAGGTTTAAAATGTTTTATGGGCAAGTTTGATAAGTGAAGTAAATACCGTTATAGCAAAGGCTATTTGAATGGAATTAAAAAGGTCGTCTGAAAACTCAGATTTGAGGTTTTCAGACGACCTTTTATTGAACTGCACCCTTGTTCAGCGATACAGGGAAACGATGGTTTCGGCGGCTTTGACGCAGCTGTCGACATCGGCGACCAAGGCGATGCGGACGTAGCCTTCGCCTGGATTGCCCCATTCGGTATCGCGGGCGAGGAAGCGGCCGGGGAGGACTTGGATGGCGGCTTTTTGCCAGAGGTTTTTGGCAAATGCCAAATCGTCGCCATCGGGGACTTTCAGCCAGATATAGAACGATGCGTCGGGCAGTTTGACATCAAATACCTGTTGCAAAATGGGGATGACGCGGTCGAATTTTTCTTGGTACAGGCGGCGGTTGGCGATGACGTGTTCTTCGTCGTTCCATGCGGCGATGCTGGCGCGTTGGACGGGGATGCTCATTGCGCTGCCGTGGTAGGTGCGGTAGAGCAGGAAGTTTTTAAGCAATTCGGCATCGCCTGCAACAAAACCGGAGCGTAGTCCGGGGACGTTGGAGCGTTTGGAGAGGCTGGTGAACATGACGATATTGCGGTTGCTGCGCCCTAATTGTGCCGCCGCCTGTAAGCCGCCTATGGGTTTGTTGCCGTCGAAATAGATTTCGGAATAGCATTCGTCGGAAGCGATGATGAAACCGTATTTGTCTTGCAGATCAAAGATTTCTTGCCAGTCTTCCAGTTGCAGGACGCTGCCGCTGGGGTTGTTGGGCGAGCAGACGAACATGACTTTGGTGCGTTGCCATACGTCTTCGGTAATGCTTTTCCAATCGGGCTTGAAGGACGGGGCAGGGCAGTTGGCAAAACGGATTTCGCCGCCGCCGAGAATGGCTGCGCCTTCGTAAATTTGGTAGAACGGGTTGGGGCTGAGGACGATGGGTTTGAGGTCGTCTGAAACGGGGTTTAAGACGGTTTGAACGAAGGAAAACAAGGCTTCGCGGCTGCCGAGTACGGGCAGGACTTCTGTATCGGGGTTGACGGTCAGTCCGTCGTAACGGCAGCGCATCCAGTCGGCACAGGCTTGGCGCAGCTCGGGCAGACCTGCGGTCAGGGGGTATTTTTCCAGTTCGTGCAGCGAGGCGGTCAGCGCATTGGTGATGACTTCGGGGGTAGGGTGTTTCGGCTCGCCGATGTGAAGGTGGACGGGGGTAACGCCTTCGGGAGGGTTAACGCCCTGCATGGCTTCGCGCAGGCGGGCAAACGGATAGGGTTGGAGCTGGTCGAGTAGTGGGTTCATGGGTGTTCCAAATGTCTATCGAGACGGTCATCTTAGCATTTTTTATGCGGATTTTGTTGACAATGTGTGCAGGAAAAGGGAAGACGCGTTGGGAAAAGGTCGTCTGAAAATCGGTTTCAGACGACCTTTTTAAGCATCACGCGATTTGCAGGCAAAATATAGTGGATTAACTTTAAACCAGTACGGCGTTGCCTCGCCTTGTCCTGATTTAAAGTTAATCCACTATAGTAAGGGCACATTGAAATATGCCCTTTTTTAGCGTTCATCTGCGGGTATGAATTATTTGGCTGCTGCGGGAAGAGCGCCGTTGAGCAGATATTGGATGGTTTCTTGCACCGTGCGGATGGCGTTGCCAAACGGCAGCGGGTCTTTACCTCGGAAAAACAAGCCTTTATCGACTTCGCCACGGAAGGCGGCGGAGAGTTGGATGTCAATGCAGAATTGTCCGGCTTTGGCCAAACCGTCGCGCAGGCCGCAGCTGGTCAGACAGTTCAAGCCTTGAGTACAGCGGCGCGGGTCGGCTTTGGCATTGGCTTGCAGCTTGGATTCGCGTTTGATGTAGCTGTCTAGGAATTTGGTGCGCACACCGCGTGCGGGCAGTCCGGCGACGGACATAAATTCGACAACATGCTCGGTTTCCGCACCTGCCAGCGTTTTTTTGAAGTTGATGTGGGCATCGCCTTCTTCGGTAACCGCAAACGCCGTGCCGATTTGGACGGCGGATGCGCCCCAGTTTTTCAGCGCGGTTTTGACTTTTTCAAAGTTCGCCATGCCGCCGGCAAGGATAAGTGGGATTTTTTCGCTTTCAAGGCCTAAGTTCTTGAATACTTCAAAAGTTTCTTCGATGACGCGTTTGAATTCAAACTTGGCATCGTTCACACCTGCCACGCTCGCCGCGCCCAAGTGTCCAGCGGCGTGTGCGGGATGCTCGATAACGATAGCATCGGGCAAAACACCTTTTTTCATCCAGCGTTTCAATACGATGCCGATACCGCGCGATTCGGACAAAATCGGGAACAGGGCGACATCTTTGTGATAACCCTCGGTCATTTCGGGCAAATCCAGCGGCAATCCCGCACCCATCACAATCGCGTCCGCACCCGATTCGCAGGCTTGGCGGACGTAGGCGGCGTGGTCTTTGACGGCTTTCATGACGTTGACGGCAATCATGCCTTTGCCGTTTGCGTCGGCTTTGGCTTTTTGGATTTCGCGGTCAAGCGCGGTACAGTTGAGTCGGGTGTATTTTTCTTCGCTCGGATTGATTTTGGATTCCGCGAGCAGGTCGTCATGCAGGTGGCGCAAATCGACGCTGGCAATCGTGCCGACACCGTTTTCGCGGGCGACCGCGCTGGAGAGTTTCGATGCGGAAACGCCCACGCCCATCCCGCCTTGGACGACGGGAATCAATGATTTGCCTCGGATGTGCAATGGGTCGAAGTTGTTTTGCATGTATGGGTTCCTTGATGGTTGCGGGAGCGGACTGATATTGGCAGACCGGCTTTGCTGGATTTTGAAAATTTATTTTTAATCAATGGGTAAGGTTTGTTTTTTTACTGAACCTGATGATATTGGGCTGCTTATATCTCAGGTTTTAGTAATTATACTCTAAATGTGGACAAAAATTAGAGTATCAATACAGTTTTTGCAAATTAAATTTGAAAAGTATTGTTAACTAAGAAATATTTTTTCGGGTTAGGTCGTCTGAAAGATTGATTTATCGAAGGTTCACTCAGGTACGGAGACGGTAAGCAGAGGTGTTCATATTATGTTAGAAGCCTGTACTTCCGATACTGGGCATATCTATACCGGCAGCGAAAAATAGGAAAGCCGGACAATCAGTAGCAGCGTAACCAATCAAAATAGCCTGAACATGACGCTTAATGCTTTGGACTTGCAGAGTTTGTATAGTAAATTAACTTTAAACCAGTACGGCGTTGCCTCGCCTTGCCGTACTACCTGTACTGTCTGCGGCTTCGTCGCCTTGTCCTGATTTAGTTAAGCCACTATAAAAAGTCCTCAAGCAGGCTTTTCTGATTTATGACGTAATAGGATAGAGGGAAGAAAAGAGAAAAACGACCCGAAAGGGTCGTCTGAAAAGCAGAATAACGCACTAAGGTCGCCGAAACCAAAGATAGATGCATAAAAGTATCCAGCCGATGAAGGCGGCGCCGAGAACAGCACGAAGGATTGGGGTGCCGGCAGCAGATGAACGGACTCGCTCTCCACGGAGAAGAGCCTCATTATAGGCTTTCCGTTTTTTTCGAAGATCATCATTCCAGATATTTGCAGGATGCCAGCTATACGACGGATTGTGCATCATATCATCATCGTCCATGAGTAACTCCTTTTGAAATTGTATTTGGCAGGTCGTCTGAAACCGGATTACAGATCGTATTTCTGCTTCAGTTCAGTCAGTTCCCGTTCGGCTTCCCGTTTTCCGAGTTTGTCAAACTTCAAGGCTTACCTTTTCACTCTGACCGAGCGCAAGTGCTTGAATTTGCCTTTGTCGATCAGGAAATAATGATGACCGAATTGTTCTGAACCGTCCTTATCTTGTAAATGTCCCTCAAGACAACCGGAGGCGATGACCAAGTTACTCTTCGGATCGGAACGGAAGTCGCCGTCCTCATCAATATCTCCGCAGCCTAACAGCAGATCGCCCAATTGAATCGGCGTTCCCGTGGTATTGTCGATTGCACCCGCTTCGATACAGCCTGATGTGCCGCAACCGAAACCGAAAGTGGAATATTTGCCGGCGGCGTTGGGACGGTTTTCTGCCAAAACCTCACGCAGCCGGGTGCGGAACGTACGGGCGTAATGGTCTTTCATATTGAGTTTGGCAGTTTTGCCGTTGAAGGTATTTTTTGTCGGATAGCCGTCGAAGCGGTAAATTTTTTGCTTTTGAGCGCGTTCGAATTGGGCTTTGGTCATGGTCAGCTCCGGACCTGCAACAGCAGTGAATGGAACGAGTAATAAGACCGTCAAAATACAGCTTGGTTTCATCATATACTCCTTTATAGAGTCTGTTGTAGATTTGATATTCAAGAAGAACATCATGACAGTGTTGCTAAAAAATTGTATTCCCCGTCATTAGAAACGTTGTCGTAAACGATAATGTTTCATATCCCTTCATTTCTCGCTCCTCCTGATGTAGAACCTGGCTTGCACCGAGTATCTGAATAGTCTTTTGTGCGTCTAAGATTTGTGGCGGTTCATTTTTCAGACGACCTTTTTGTATAGTGGATAAATGAGTTTGTTCACGAACTGATAGAAAACGAGACACCCGTCCGCCGTCACTCCTGCTTGCGCGGGCGTAACGACTGGCTGGCGTTTCTATTTTCATTCTCGAAGCAAATCTCAATCCTCTTTTTTCTCCAACGCGGCAAAGGCGGCCTTCATGGTCGGATTTTTGCGTACTAATTTTTTGACGGTCAGGTCGGTTGCTTTGTTGTTGGCGAGGCGCAGGTTGTTTTCTGAAGAAAGCAGGGCTTCTTTGGTTTTTTGCAGATGGCTGATGGTTTTGTCGATTTCGTCGATGGCGGTTTGGAACTTGCGGCTGGCGAGTTCGTAATTGCGAGCGAAATCGGTTTTGAACTTGTCCAAGTCTTCTTCAAAGTGCGTGATGTCGATGTTTTGCGCACGCATTTGTGCCAATTCTTGTTTGTATTTCAATGAATTGAGCGCGGCGTTGCGCAACAGGGAGACGATGGGGATAAAGAACTGCGGGCGCACGACGTACATTTTCGGGTAGGCGTAGGATACATCGACGATGCCGTTGTTGTAGAGTTCGCTGTCGGCTTCCAAGAGTGAGACGAGGACGGCGTATTCGCAGTTTTTTTCTCTGCGGTCTTTGTCCAACTCTTTGAAAAAGTGTTCGTTTTTCTTTTTGGTGGCGGTTTCGTCGCTTTCGTTTTTCATCTCGAACATGATGGAGATGATTTCGTTGCCTTCTTCGTCGGTTTCGCGGTAGATGTAGTCGCCTTTGCTGCCGGTTTTGGCGTCGTTGTCTTTGCCGAATACAGCTTGGGGAAAGGCGGTGGTGCGGATGCGGTTGAATTCGGTTTCGCAGTGCTGCTCAAGGCTTTCGCCTATCATTTTGGTGGACTGTTTGGCTTTGAAATCTTTATAGAAGGCGATGGTTTCGTCTTTTTGTTTGAGTTCGGCCTCGTATTTTTCGCGCAGGCTTTGTTTTTCCAACTGGTTTTCTTTGGATTGCAGCATGAGCTGCGTGTTCAAATTGCCCAATTCGCGCTCTTTTTCGGCAACGGCTTTGGTGATTTCCAGCTCTTTTTCCATGTTTTTCGCCGTTTCCAGCGATTTTGCCTGCGCCTTCAGTTCGGCAATCAATTTGTCCTGTTCGGCGATTTGCGCTTTCAGACGACCTTCGATTTCGGCAGCGGCGAGTTTGCTGTCTTTTTCGTAGGCGTTGATTTGGTTGGACAGGGCGGCGATTTCGTGGTTTTTGTCGGCTAGGATTTTGTCGAACTGATTTTGCGCCTGCGCTTGGGCAAGCTGCATATCGCTTTGAAACTGGATCTGCGCCTGTTGCAGGCGCTCGTGGATTTCGGTTTGAAATTCTTGGGTGCGGACTTGGTTCAGGATGTCGGCGTAACTGGCTTCGTTGACGGTAAACGCGGTGTGGCAGTGCGGGCATTTGATTTCGTGCATGGCGGGTTTCCCTTGTATTTGAAGCGTGTGATTTTAGCAGAAAGGTCGTCTGAAAAAGTTTTAGTGAAACTCGCTGCGCTCGTTTTGGCGAAACCCTTACGGGTTTTCAGACGATCTCGTTGCTTTATAGTGGATTAAATTTAAATCAGGACAAG
>NZ_KV800912.1:21274-39539 GCF_001810355.1 Neisseria sp. HMSC074B07
GGCAAGGCGAGGCAACGCCGTACTGGTTTAAAGTAAATCCACTATAAATTCAATCGCAAGCTACGTTGCCGACATCAAGACTGAAATCGTGAAACTCGTTGAGCGTGCTGCGGTGGCCGATGCTGATGATGATGCTCTGCGGCAGTTTGCGTTTTAAGGCACGGTAGAGCAGGGCTTCGGTCGGTTCGTCCAAAGCGGCGGTGGCTTCGTCGAGCAGGATGACTTTGGGCTGCGAGAGCAGGGCGCGGACGAAGGCGACGCGTTGCAGTTCGCCTGGGGAGAGTTTGTGTTGCCAGTCGTCGGTTTTGTCTAATTTATTAATCAAATAACCTAAGCGGCAGGTGTTCATGGCTTCGGCTAACTCAGGATGCTGTTTGTCGATGTTAGGGTAACAAATCGCGTCGCGCAGGCTGCCTTGCGCCGTGTACGGGCGTTGCGGCAGGAAGAGGATGTCTTGATGCGGCGGACGGCTGACCTTGCCGCTGCTGCCGAACGGCCAAAGCCCCGCCAGCGCGCGTAGCAGCGAGGTTTTGCCACAACCGCTCGGGCCGCGTATCAGTAGGGAATCGCCGCTTTTGAGGTTGACGTTGATGCCGCTCAACAGGATTTCGCCGTTGTGGCGGAACAGGGCGACGTTTTCCAGCGAGAGGTCGTCTGAAACTTGGATAATGTCAGGTTGCTGCGCGCTGTGTTGTTCTTCCGTACTCAGCAAAAAGCCGTACAGACGCTCCAATCGGGCGCGGTAGGCGGTGAATTTGTTGTAGAACATCCGAAAGAAGGACAGGGCGTTTTGCAGTCGGGCGAAGGCTTGGACGGTCTGCTGAATGTCGCCGATCTTGATTTGTCCGGCAAACAGGCGCGGGGCTTGCAAAATAATGGGAAAGAGCTTGATTCCGTTGGTAAACATATCGTTAAAGCCGCTCAAGCAGACGCTTTGGCGGGCGATGCGCCAACGGTTGCGGATGATGGCCTTGAAGCGGTCGGCAAGTTGGTCGTGTTCGTGTTGTTCGCCGCTGTAAAACGCCACGCTTTCGGCGTGGTCGCGCACGCGGATGAGGGAATAACGGTAGTCGCCGTTGAGTTTTTCGTTTTCATAGTTGTAACGAATCAACGGGTTGCCTATCCACATGGCGATAAAGGTCGCCAAAATCACAAACATATAGACAAACCAAACGATGCCGTGCGGAATGTCGACGCCGAACACGGTCAGGATGCCCGCCAAGCCCCACAAAACAACGGCAAATTCCAGCGAGGTAACGACCGAATTGACCATGCCGCGCACAAATTCTATGGTCGATGCGATGAAATCCTGTGCGTCCTGTTGGATACGCTGGTCGATATTGTCCGGCGCATGACGGCGCATTTGCAGGCGGTAGTAGTTTTTGTCGGCAAGCCAGCGCGTTGTCAGCACTTCATTCAGCCGCTCCGACCATTTAATCGCCAAGCCTTGATCGAGAAAGTCGTTGACGACGTTGTTAAACGCCCGTACCAACACCACGCCCGCGTTCATCGCTGCAAACATCCAAAACGCGGAGGCGTTCAAATCCTGCATCGAGTCGTAAAGCCCTTTGGACATAAAGGTACTCAATACATTCAACCGCACTTCGGTCAGCAGCAGCGTAATCATCGCCGTAATCAGCAGCAATACTTTGACCGCGCTTTTCGGCGTCAGACACAGCCGCAGGATATAGGCAAACTCGCGCCCGAAGCGCGTTTCACGTGCCAAAAACAGAATCACCGCCGAGGCGGCGGCGACCATCAATAAGGTCTGTAACAGCCAAGACGGCGTGGAATAAAGCTCGATTTGCCATTTTTGCATGTGCGTTGTCTCTTGAGGCAGGCAGCGGGCAGGGGTCGTCTGAAACCCGGATTCTCTGCTTAATAAAATAATTTATAATTACTATGGAAAAAGTTTTGATTTATGTTGTATTTTTGTTTTTACAAATGGTTATCATCACTTTTTATAGAAAAGCAGAATGTTATCAAATATAATTCCGCAGCAAAATTACTTTGTGATTTTTAACGTTTATTGCAATAAAAATAACCCACCTCAAAGACAGAAGGAATCTATGAACAGCAAATTAGCCCTAATGCCGCTTTTGATTATGAGTGCGTTTTCTTATGCCGCCGATGAAGCGACGCCCGAAGCCCCAGTGCAACAGCAGTTGCAGGAAGTCCATGTCCGCGCCGACGCCAAACGCGTCAAAGCCGCCCGCTCTTACTCCATCGCCAGCGACGGCGACTTGCGTGACCGCGTGAACTTGGGACTACTTGGTAAAGCCAATGCTTTCACAGCGCCGATTACGGTTGTCAATTACGATGAAAAAGTATTGGAAAACAACGCATCCCGTACATTAGTCGATACAATCGCCAAGAACGATGCCTCTACCATGCAGTTCGGCGGTGAAAGCAACACCATTCAAGGCGTCTATGTCCGTGGTTTGCAACTTGATGCCCGCCAGTTTAGTATCAATGGCTTGGCAGGTCTTTATTCTTATTACCACACCCCGACTGCCGGCGTTTCTTCTGCACAGTTGATTAAAGGTGCTTCAAGTTCCACTGTCGGTATGGACCCTGAAGGTGCAGCAGGTTCTTCTGTCAACATCGAAACCAAAAAAGCATCCGATGAAGGCAACCGAAAAATCGGTTTAGCGGTTTTCGGTAAAAATCGTACCGAAGGCGCAATCGATATCGGTCAGCGTTTTGGTGAAAACAAACAGTTTGGCATCCGTTTCAATGGTAAATACCGCAAAGGTGAAACCGCCCGTAAAGGTTATAAGGAAGATAATCAGGAATTTGCATTAAATACTGATTATCGTGGTGAGAAATTACGTCTGTCTTTCGATTCGATGTATAACCACCGTAATACAGAGGGAGGTCGTGCGCGTATTCATGAAATGCAGGATCTTAACTTTGCCATGCCTGCCGCACCGAGCGGCAAAACCCTGCTTGTCCCGTCTTGGCAGGAGCAAACTACTAAGACCATGACGAATGCACTGACTTTCGAATACGATACTGACTACAATATGCAGATTAGTGGTGGTTTAGGTTATATGGAGTCTGTGTATAAAGGTTCGTTTACACAACTGCTCATGAAAAACCGTGCAAAAGGCGGTAATTTAGGTAATTACACGGCGCAGGCCGCACAACCGTTTGAATTCCTTTCACGCACAACAAGCGGTAATTTGAAAGCGCGTGGTGAATTTGAAACCGGTCCGATTGTTCACAATTGGGCTACCTCACTCGATTATATTAAACGACACCGCGACCACGATCAGGGAACGCGCAACGGCGATGCCTTGGATACCAACATCTACAACCCTGTTTTCCCTGTTACCCACCGCAACAATCCTGCCAATATACAAGGCACAGAGCATACGACTTATGAGACTCCCAGCCTTGCAATATCCGATACTTTGGGTTTCGCGGATAATACTATCCGTTTAACCTTGGGCGGACGTTATCAATGGGTAAAACAAACTGCTCATCCAAATTTGACAGGCAATGCAAAAACTGATGCAAACCGCCGCTCTTCTACTGTGAAGTTCAGCAAAAAACGGTTCAGCCCGATGTTTGCAGCGGCTTGGGTGCCTAATACGGGTATGGTAGTGTATGGAAACTATATGCAAGATTTGGAACCGGGTGCGACTAACGAGGATACTGGAGAAATGTCCAAACCTCGTGTCAGCAAACAGATTGAAATGGGTGTACGAAAAAACTGGGGTGATGTTGTAACCAGCCTGAACGCTTTCCAAATCGTCCGTCCGGGTTATTGGCGCAACACGCAAGAGCAGCATGGTAAAGAAATCAACCGTGGTGTTGAGTTTAATACGTATGCCAACCTGATGAATAAAACCCTTCGTCCGAGCTTTGGCATTATGTATCTGAAAGCTCAGTTGAAGGATTATCCGCGTTACAATAATACTTTAACAAATGGTAATCAGGTTGCTAGCCCGCGTGTTATTGCCAAAGCAGGTATCGAATGGGATACGCCATTTGTTGAAGGTCTGACTTTGAAAAGCAATATCCAATACTACGGTAAGTCTTTCCAAGATACTGAACGCCAATATAAACTGCCGTCCTATACCTTGGTTGACGTAGGCGCGCGCTACAAAACCAAGCTGGGTAAAAATACCCTGACCGTCAGCAGCTCGGTAGAAAACCTGTTCAACAAAAACTACTGGCAGGTACAGCGCGGCCAATACGACCGCAGCTTCGCCGTAGTCGGCATGCCGCGTACTTACTGGCTGAAAGCGGAATTGGATTTCTAATATCCGAACAGGCCAACCGGTAAAGGCAAAGGTCGTCTGAAAATCCTCAATCAGGGTTTTCAGACGACCTTTTATATTGTTGTTTGAATGGGGCAAGTGATATGACTTATAGTGGATTAAATTTAAATCAGGACAAGGCCGACGAAGCCGCACAGTACAGACAGTACAGCAAGGCAAGGCAACGCCGTACTGGTTTAAAGTTAAGCCACTATATCGTAGAACGGCACCCCATTAATCACAACGCAGAGACAATGGTTTAGAGGGATTCCCAAACGTTGGCAGCTTCTTCGGAGAAATGTTGCCACGCGGGCAATGTTATGGAAGTTGTTGTTTCCAATGCGCCAGCAGTTGCTTGAGGATTTCAGACTGCTCGTGACCGTCGTTAATGGCAGTTTCAAGCCAACGGCAGGCTAAGGCTGTGTTGCGGCGGACGCCTGTTCCGTGGAAATAGAGGCAGGCGAGGTTGTATTGCGCCATTGTGTCTTTTTGCTGCGCTGCCTGCGCGAACCATTTGGCGGCTTGGGTATAGTCGGTCTCTGTTCCATGACCGTTGTAGTACATCATGCCGAGATTGGTTTGCGCTTTGCTGTGTCCCAAATCTGCGGCCTGCTGATAGAGCGTCAGCGCTTCGGCATGGTCGGGAGCGCGGTTCAGGCCGTAATGGGCGGCAAAAGCCAGCTGATAGAATTGCTCCGCCTGTTGGCGTTGCAGCGCGTGTTCTTTGGCTTGAGGGTAGTTTTGCTTATTGTTCAGGGCAATGTCCGCGAGTAGTTTTTGGTGTGCGGCGAGATTGCCCAAATCAGCGGCAAGCTGATAGTAATGGCGCGCTTTGGAGGGTTCGGGAAGGATGCCCAGCCCGTAGCGGTAGATATCGCCGAGCAAACGCAGCGCTTCAGGATGATTGCGGCGGGCGGCTGCTTTGGCGTAGCGGCGTGCTTTATCCGTGTCTTTCGGGATGTCTTTGCCCAGCAGATGGATTTCTGCGAGCTTGGCGTAAGCATCGCTGCTGTTTTGTCTGGCGGCGGTTTCCAGCCATTGGATGGCTTTGTCGGGATGGGTCGGGAGCAGGATTTCCGCAAGGGCGACTTGTGCAGGCGCGATGTTGTCACTTGCCGCGATGTACAGGTGTTGGGCGGCTTGTTCAAGGTCCGGTGCCACGCCTTGACCGAGCTTGTATTGCAATCCGAGCTGCCAATTGGCAGGCGTAAATCCTTGTTTGGCGGCAAGTTGGTAGAGCTGGTGTGATTGGGGATAATCGGGCGGCGAGGTGTATTGGCAATGCTGGCCTAAGAAATATAGGGCTTGGGGATTTTGCTGACGCGCGGCAAGTACGGCCCAATCGACGGCTTCTTCGTGTTGACCTGCGTCATGATAAGCGCGCATCAGCTTGAGCTGTGCTTCGATAATGCCTGCTTCTGCCAATTCCCGATAGGAGGGAAGCAGGGTATTGAGCGGCATGCCTTGTGCTTCTTGGATTTGAAGAAGGTTGTAGCTGGCGTAGGGATGACCGTCACGCGCCGCTTGCTGCATCAGGCGTATGCCGGCTTCGCGGTTGGCAGGGATGCCTTGCCCTTGCAGCAGGCAGCCTGCAAGATGGAATTCTGCTTCCGTATGCCC
The DNA here is from genome assembly GCF_001810355.1 of Neisseria sp. HMSC074B07. NCBI lineage: Bacteria > Pseudomonadati > Pseudomonadota > Betaproteobacteria > Neisseriales > Neisseriaceae > Neisseria > Neisseria sp. HMSC074B07. The sequence continues at coordinate 27,163 of NZ_KV800912.1, forward strand.
TTCGTCTGCCGCTTTTTGCAACAGAGGGACTGCGGCGGCAAAATCGGGCGGGATTTGGGTCATGAATGAGTGAGCTTCCCGGAATAGTGTATCGGCGGTTGTTGTATTCATTTTATTGTATATGTTTTGAATTTTATAGTGGATTAACTTTAAACCAGTACGGCGTTGCCTCGCCTTGGCTCAAAGAGACATTCTCTAAGGTGCTGAAGCACCAAGTGAATCGGTTTCTGTACTGTCTGTACTGTCTTGCGGTTTCATCGCCTTGTCCTGATTTAGTTAAGCCACTATAGTAAAACGGACGCTGTAAGTGTTTGTTTGAGAGTTGCGGTATTTTACCAGAAATTACCTGATTATTCATTCCGTTGTAATAAATTTTGTCGGGCAAATGCCTTAATGTGAATGCCGCCGGGCATTCTGTGCAAACCGGCGGCATTTTGCTGTCGTTTTATTTTTTCAACATCTTTGCCGCTTCGACGGCGTAATACGTCAGGATACCGTCGGCGCCGGCGCGTTTGAAGGCAAGCAGGCTTTCGAGTATGACTTTTTCGCCGTCCAGCCAGCCGTTTTGAATCGCTGCCTGAAGCATGGCGTATTCGCCGGAAACCTGGTAGGCGTAAGTCGGTACGCCGAACTCGTCTTTGACGCGGCGGACAACGTCAAGATAAGGCAGGCCGGGTTTGACCATCACCATATCCGCGCCTTCCTGAATGTCGAGGGCGACTTCGTGCAGGGCTTCGTCAGTATTGGCGGGGTCCATTTGGTAGGTTTTCTTGTCGGCTTTGCCCAAATTGCCGGAACTGCCGACCGCATCGCGGAACGGGCCGTAAAATGCGGAAGCATATTTGGCTGAATACGCCATGATGCGGGTGTGGATATGTCCCGCGTCTTCAAGGGCTTCGCGGATGGCGAGGATGCGTCCGTCCATCATGTCGGACGGGGCGACGACTTGCGCGCCTGCGTCGGCGTGGCACAAGGCTTGTTTCACCAAAACTTCGATGGTTTCGTCGTTGAGGACATAGCCGTTCGCATCGGTCAGCCCGTCTTGCCCGTGGATGGTGTAGGGGTCGAGGGCGACATCGGTCATGATGCCGAGTTCGGGGAATTTCTCGCGCAGGGTGCGCACGACGGTCGGTACGAGTCCTTCGGGGTTGTAGGCTTCTTCCGCTAATTCGGTTTTGTTTCGGGTAACGACAGGGAAGAGTGCCAGCATGGGGATGCCGAGTTTGAGGGCTTCTTCGGCGGTGAACAATAATTTGTCCAGGCTTTGCCGCTTCACGCCGGGCATGGAGGGGACGGCTTCTTCCTGATTGCTGCCTTCGAGTACGAAGACGGGGTAAATCAAATCGTCTGCGGTCAGGGTGTGTTCGCGCATCAGGCGGCGGGAAAAGTCGTCTTTGCGCATACGGCGCATACGGGTGGCGGAAACGTAACGCGGTGGGAAATTCATAATCGTCCTTTGTCCTTCTGGAAACGGCTGAATCGGCAGGAGAAATGTTTTCAGACGACCTCTTTGCAAGCAGGGGTCGTCTGAAAATGGGTTTGCGACAGTTTACGCCGTTTTGATGAATTACTCAAAACTTGCACAGGGTGTCGAAAAATCAGTCTTTTACTTTTCTGATGGCTTTAACCGTTTTGGAAATCGAGTCGATTTTGTCGGGTTTGGGCATGTTGCGCTCTTCCTCGCGCAAGCCTTCGGCATCCAACGGTTCGATATTTTTCATGGCTTCGCGGTAGGCGGTAGGACTGAGTTTTTCTTGCGTGATGCGCCATACTTTGCGACCGTTGGTACGCGTTTCCGATGCGGTCCACAAGCCGATTTTGTGGTAATAAAGCAAAACACTTTCGGCAAGGGCCTTCATGTCGGTATTGGGTCTGCCGCTGCCGATGCTGCGGCCGATACGGTTGTTGCGTTGGTCAACTGCCTGGTCCGCGAGATAACGGCTGAAATAGTTGATTTTCCCTTCGCGGATTTTGATGTCGGCAAGGTAGGCATTACCTGCTTCTTCGGCGATTACGTTGTCGAATTGGGAGGTAATGGCGGCTTGCCACAGGGCTTGGCGCACGGCATTGACCTGTGTGCCTTTGCCATCTCCGTTGGCAGTATCGTCTAAGCCGCTGCGGTAGGCAAAACGCGTAGCATTGCTGCTGATATTGAAGGAGCCTGTGTCTTCCATGCCGATGGCTTGCGCCGCTACGGGATGATTGAGGGCGAATTGGGTAATTTTGCTGCGCCGGGTTTGATCTTCTTCAAAGGCAGTCTGACAGCCGGAGAGCAAGATGGAAGCAAGTAGGATGCATTTAAGATGTGTTTTAAATTTAATCTGAGCCATGATATGAGCCGTGATGAAAATATTATTTTATTGATGATATACTGCTTATGTAACATACAATTACATATTGTAGCAAAATATTTTTCATACGGGCGCTTTATTGTATCAGCGGTCTTTTGTATTAGGGCAAAAGGTCGTCTGAAACCGGCTTTAGGCAGGGCGGTTTCAGACGACCTTTTCGTGTGTATGGCTGATTCAGCCTTGATGGGAAAAGTTTTCCGCAGCTAATGGCGCTCTCCCCAATAAAGCTTCAAAATCAGAATAATCGGCGCATGAACCTTGTTTGAGCAGGGCAAAGCTGTCACGGCTGATAATGCCGTTGCTGAGGAGGTTTGCCAACGGCAGCACAGGGTCAATCAGGCGCAGGGGAACAGGTAGGATATGTTGTGGCGGTTTGTGATGCAGGGTTTGGCGGAGGGTGGTCAGGTATTCCGCCAAGGTCAGCGTTTGGTTGCCGGTCATATTGATGATGCTGTGGCCGGCGTCGGTTTGGACGGCCAGTTTTGCCAAACCTTCGGCAACATCGGCAAGATGGACGGGCTGCAAGTAAAAGCGGCCGCCTTCCGGCAGGGGAAGTAAAGGGAGGCGGGCTAATTTGATGAACAGTTCGCAGCTGGTTCCCCCTCGCCCGTAAACGACGGATGGTCGGGCTATCGCAATCGGTATGCCGCTTTGGGCGACGGCATCATCTCCACGTCCTTTACTGCCGACAAAGTTGATGGATTGAGATGGGTCGGCACCCAGTGCGGATAGTTGCACCCAGTGTTTTATGCCTGCTGCTTTTGCCCATGTGGCGAGTTGTTTGGGTGTGCGGTGGTGTACGGTTTCGAGTATTTCGGCATGACGGCTCATGATGCCGATGCAGTTGATGAGGACGTCTTGCCCTTCCAATAAACGGCGTGCGGCGGTTTCATCGGGATGAAGAAAATCGAAGGAGCGGCGGTCGGGCGTGCAAACTTGATGACCTTGTTCTTTGAGGATTTGAACGGTACGGCTGCCGATGAAGCCGCTGCCTCCGAAAATGATGATGTTCATGGTTTTTCTTTATGGTGTTGCTGAGGTCGTCTGAAAATCTTTAAATCGGTTTCATCACCATCAGGAAGTAAATCACGATAGTGGCGCAAAAGGCGGGATAGCCCAGCAATTCCCAGCGTCTGGCGTAACGCCAATAGGGTTCCGGAATGGTGTCTGCGTTTTCTTTGTGCGCTTTTTCGGCAATCTTTGCCATACGGATTTGCAGCCAGACAACGGGCAGCCAGCAAATGCCTGCAAGGATGTATAAACCGAGCGTCATCCATACCCAATTTTGTTCCAGCATGGTGGAAACGGTATAGCCGCGTTCGTACAGCATCCATAAACCGGACAGGGGTTGGAAAATAACGGCAGGTGTCGTAAACCACCAATCTGCCTTGATGACCCAATGCGATACGACCGACTGCGCGGCGACCGAACCGCTGCGGTTTGCCCAAAAGAGGTAAAACGCCGTACCAAAACCGGTGCCGACCATTAAAGTAGCCGAGATGATGTGCAGGGTTTTAACGATTAAATAGGTGTTCATTTTTTATCTCCTACGGATTGATACAGGAAAAATAAAGTAGCCATAATCGGCAGGTTTTTTACCAAAGGCGCAAAAGGGTGCGCCCACATTTCGGGCAGCCTGATGGCAATAATCAGGCTGTATGCCGCGACGGTTATCAATTGCAACAGCCATATTGCGGAATGGGAACGAAGGCGGCTGAAGCATAAAAAGGCAAAACCGATGTCCAATAGTGAAGCGGCGATTAATGTCGGCCACTGCAACGGATCGGGAATGCCGACCGAATGCAGCAAATCCAATGACATTTCGGGCATGAAAAACAGAGGTTGGGTACCGCTCCACAGCCATAGCAGCCCCATCGAGTAAGACAGGTAGGCAGGGAGATTGCGTGTAGTTTTGTCGGACATATTGGTTTCCTAATTTCATTTCGGTTTATTTATATATTTAGCCTGTAATTTCTAAAATTTCTGTCAAAAGAGAAATATAAGGGTAAAAAAAATTAGGCAGGTTCCTGAATATCATCCTCCCCCGGAGGATTGGGCAAGCTCAAAACGCCAACAATCAAAGAATAAGTACCGCCTATTACCACGCTTGCTAGGAGGCTGGTGACAAAATCTGCGCCAAACAGTAAAAGATATAGGCAACCGCATAGCGATCCGGTTATGATTGCCCGTATAAGGCCGCGTAAGTCCCTGTATGTAGACGTCAAGCTTAAGATCAAACCGCAAATTAGGGCCGGTACGGTAAAGAATAAAGCATAGTAGCCGATACTAAACGCAAAAAATAGCGTAGATGCAGTATAAACGATGATGACTCTGCCTCTCGGATAGTCGAAATAATCTTCTGTCGAATGCGTCATAACACACCTATGATTGCGTAAGAGAAACCGGGGGTTGTGTCTTGTAAACCAATTGGGGAGGTATCATCGGAAAAATTTTTGTATTCCGGCGCCTATTTTTAAAATTTTCACCATGGTTGAGGTGGAAAGCTTCAACATTTCATTTGCCCATATGGTCAGTGTGTTAATGAAATCATGGGTTTGTCGGATTCGCTGCTTGGCGGTTTCATTTTCTTGACTAAATTCAGGACTGTCGATCAGGCTTTGCAAAAATTGCCGCGTTGGTTCGATTTCACGCTGCATGCGCATTTCTGCGATGGTACGGAACAAAGTCCAGACGTCGTCTGAAGTTTCAAAATGATCGCGTCTGTCGCCCAAGATATGCACGGTATGCACCAACCTCAGGTTTTGCAGCTCTTTGATGCTGTTGCTGACGTTGGAGCGCGCTACGCCGAGCGTTTCGGTAATTTCTTCGGCATTCATCGGTCTGCCTAAGATGTAGAGCAGGGCATGGATTTGCGCAACGGTACGGTTGACGCCCCATTTGGTGCCCATTTCGCCCCAGTGGAGGATAAATTTTTCAGTGGTCGGATTCAGTTTCATAGTGAGGGTATTTTATTTTTATTTTTTATTTCTGTCAATACAGAAATAAAAGATTTTTTTGAAACGGGTAAAAAGGCGGACTGAATTCAGCCCGCCTGTTTTAAACCATAGATTATTTTTTACGATAGATTATTTTTCCGACTGCTGCTTGTAGTATTCCAGCAGTTGTTTCGCTTGCAGCAAAGGCAGCCCGAAATGCTCGTTGATGTTTTTGAGGTCTGCTGTTTCTTTTCCGGTCAGATTTTGTTCGAGCCATTTCAGATTGTCCGGATTGCTTTTGATTTTTTCAAAATACGCCTGCTTGCGCTTCCAATTTCGCGACCACACCAGCAGCATGGTGAAAATACATAGCACGATTAAGAAAATATTCGTGAAAGTCATCATGTCCATCGTAGTCTCCGCTTACTTGGAAGTATGGGGATTATAAGCGAATCAAGTGTTTACGGATATATTGAGGAACGAGGGAGGCATGGTTTCGGGTTAAGTTTGGATGGGACAGCCTATTTCCGGATGGTGGTTTGTTATCTCAATATAGTTTTTGCCGTAGCTAAAATCCGTTTTGTGGAAAGGGTCGTCTGAATTGGGAAAACAGGGTAATTTTGTGGTTTTAAGTTTGGATTTCTATGCGAGTATACAGTTAAATCATTAATAAAATAATGCGTTGTGTTAGAATCTTGTCGAGTTGTTAATACAGGTTTGAAAGTATACAGCCCGCCGTAAGCCAATCATGTGAGCAATACGGCTCCATACTTTCAGACGACCCCAAATACCGAATTTCCAATATTTATGTCCGTCAACCATTACGAAAATTTCCCCGTCGGCTCGCTTGTCATGCCGCGCCACCTGCGCAAGCCTACCCATGCCGTTTATGCTTTTGCGCGCACTGCGGATGACCTCGCTGATGAAGGCAATGCCGAAGCCGATGAACGCTTGCGCGCTTTGGATGAACTCAAATCCGAACTCGACCGCATACAGCGCGGCGAAACGCCGTTGACTCCGCTAATGCAACGTTTGCAACGTGAAGCCATCGCGCCTTTCAAGCTGCCGCTGCAACCGTTTTACGAACTTTTATCTGCATTCAGTCAAGATGTTGTCAAAACCCGATATCAGGATTTTGGCGACCTGATTGACTACTGCCGCCGTTCCGCCAATCCGATCGGGCGCATTATGCTGCACCTGTACGGACAAACCGACGAAGTCAGCATCGCCCAAAGCGACGGCATCTGCACCGCGTTGCAACTCATCAACTTTTGGCAGGACGTTGCCGTCGATTGGCAGAAAGGCCGCGTCTATATCCCGCAGGACGACTTGCAAAAATTTAACGTCAGCGAAACGCAAATTGCCGAAGGCAAAGCGGATTTTGCGTTCCAAAGACTGATGGCGTATGAGTGCAACCGCGCGTTCCAAATGCTCAAGGGCGGCTCGCCCTTGGGTAAAACGCTGAAAGGCCGTTTGGGATTTGAATTGCGGATGATTATTGTCGGCGGACAACTGATTTTGCAGAAACTGGACGGCAGCAAATACGATATGTTTACACAACGTCCTGTTTTGGATAAAAAAGATTGGCTGATTATTCTGAAACGGGCATTCTTGAAGAAATAAAGCGACCGGAGCAAGAGGTCGTCTGAAAAGCAGCTTGAAGGCTTCAAGGCTGTTTTCAGACGACCTTTTTCATGACTGCCCGCTGCACTCCGAAGATTGATACCAATACCAACGTAAATCCTGCCAACGACTTCGCGTCCATTCCTTGTCCTAAAAACAGCCAGCCCAAGACAAATGCCGAGACAGGGCTGAGTAGTCCCAGCGACGAAACCGCAGCAGGTGAAAGTTTGGCAATCCCTCTGAAAAACAACACATAAGCCAACACGGCACCAAACAGACACAAATACAGATAGCCGCCGATATTGGCGGGGCTTAAAGATTTGAGCGGCGGTTCGGCAAGCAGGGCGACGGGCAGTAAAAACAAGCCGCCGATGAAAAGCTGCCAGCCGGTAAACGCTAACACGGGCAGCGAAGTGCGGCGGTGTTTCGACAAATACACGCCCAACGCCATCGCCGCCGCGCCCGCCAATGCCGCCCAAATCCCCGTCCCGTCATAGCGCGCCTGCGGCGACAAAACCAAAAGCGCAATCCCCAAAACCCCCGCCGCCGACCAAGCCCAAGCCGCTTTAGGCGGCATGGTTTTGCCGATTAACCAAGTGAACACCAGCACCATCAGCGTCTGCGTCGAACTCAATACCGCCGCCAGTCCGCCCGGTAAGCGATACGCCGCCACAAACAGCATGGCCTGAAAAAAGCCGATGTTCAAAAAACCGAGCAAGACAACCGTCTCCCATTCCTCGCGTTTGGGGATACGCCGCGTCCACGCCAACAGTAAAAGCCCAGCGGGTAAAACACGGATAAGCGCAGCGGTGAATGGTCGATCCGGCGGCAGAAATTCGGTGGTCACGAGATAGGTGCTGCCCCAAATCAACGGGGCGAGTGCGGTGGTCAGGATGGTGGCGGTACGGTTGGGCATTTTGATTCTCGTAGGAATGCAGCTTTTTCAGATTGACTATACAGTAGGTCGTCTGAAAAAAGGGAATGGGGTGTGATGGGGCAATATCAGCCTGCACTTTGGTTTTGAATGTGCAGACTGCTTTTTATATTTTAGGTAGCCCCTGTTGATGTTTGATCGATTTCAGATTGTCTTGCCAGACTAAATCAAACCTGCCTTTTCCAATCCCATCAGACTATCCATGCTGCCCGCAGGGGTGGCAAAAGCCACATTCAGGCGGTTCCAGACGTTGATGGTGTTGATGACGTGGGTCAATGCCACCAGTTCTTCTTCATCAAAATGGGCGCGTACCGCTGCGTAGTCCGCATCGCGGATACTCCGTTCGGAGATGCGGGTCAGGCTTTCCGCCCATTGCAGCGCGGCCCGTTCTTTTTCGGTAAACAGGGTTGATTCGTGCCAAACGGCCAAATGGTGCAGGCGCAGTTCTCGCTCGCCGTGCAGCTTGGCTTCTTTAACGTGCATATCAACACAAAAAACGCAGCCGTTGATTTGCGAAACACGTAGTTTCACCAAATCTTTCAGGGTACTATCCAGCGTGAGACTGGCTTCCAAAGCCAGTAGTGCCTTATAGGTGTTAAGGGCATATTGGGAATAGTGTAAGCGCATAAGTCCTCCAAATAAATGAATAAGCGGGTGGGGAATTTGGCCTATCGGAAACCTTCTCCATTCAAGTGCAGGCTGCCATCGGTCAAGACGCTTGATTTTACCAACTGGGGAATGTCTGTGTTGCTGATTTTCAGGCGTTTATTCAATCCAATCAACCACATCGTCTACTGCCTGCCGCGTTTTGGCTCGCTTAGGCTCGCCTGCGCGATAGCCGAACGCCGCCATGAAGCTGACGCGGTATTCGTCAAGATTGATGAAGCCTTTGCCAGACAGCAACTTTCCCACAGTTTCCTTTTGAAAGCCCTCAATCGGCGTGGAATCCACACCAATCAAAGTGGCAACGGTCATCATATTCGCCAACACGTATAGGTTTGCTTGACTGCCCAGTCGTTAAATGCGCGCGGATTATCGGCAATGGCAAAATCGGTTTCGGCAAACTGTTTGAAAAATTTTTGCATCATCCCAATAGTTTCAGACGGCATTCCATGCGCGCCGCCCCAGATTTTTTCTTGATAATCCGCCTGCATGGCAGCGTGCGCGCCAACAAAATCACAAAATGGCTGCAATCCATGATTTTTTCCGCCGCGCCCCATGCGATGTCGCGCAACTCTTCGCGCAGAGTACGGTTTTGCACCATCAAAAAATGCCAAGATTCCAGCCCGAACGAACTGGGCGACAGGCGTGCGGTTTCCAGAATATAGGCGAAATCATCGGCAGGGATTTTCTTCGCCGCATCATAACTTTTGCAGGCGTGGCGGAAACGGAAGGCGTTTAAAACGGCTTGTTTATCGGCAAACATGGTTTTCTCCAGCAAAATTATCTTGACTTCAAGCTAAATATAAATGTAAATGGAGATTAGCTTGAAGTCAAGATAAAATAATCGCCATTGAAAACCGAACGGAGCATTCTATGACCGAACACCTTGATGCTGCGGCCCGCGCCGTTGCCCAATGGAAGCAGGAGCTGCCTGAATTGGCCGCCGAAAATATGCTGTTAATCGGCCGTCTGAAACGCGCCGCTGCCGTCATCGCGCGCGAATTGGAAAAAGTTTACGAAGAATATGGTTTAACCGAAGGCTCGTTCGATGTGCTGGCCACTTTGCGCCGCAGCGGTGCGCCTTATACGCTGACCCCGACCGAGCTGTTTTCAGCGCTGATGGTAACGTCCGGCACCATGACCACGCGCCTGAAAAATCTGGAAAACCAAGGCTTAATCGACCGCCTGCCCAATCCGGACGACGCGCGAAGTATGCTGGTACGCCTGACCGACAAAGGCAAAGAATTGATTGAACAAGCCGTGTTCCCGCATGTGGAAAACGAAAAACGGTTGATGGAAAAATTAGATTTAAAAACCAAAACATCGCTTGAATACGGACTGGAGAAATGGCTGGAGATTTTGGAGGGAAGTAGGTGAAAGGTTGTCTGAAAACGCGACACGCCGTTTTCAGACGACCTCAGTTTATTGTGCAGACTTTTTCTTCTCCAGCCGCTTCAATTGCTTGGCGGCATATTTATTGCCAGCCTCGGCAGCACGGCGGTAGTAGCGGGCGGCTTTTTTCAGACGACCTGCATCTTCATAGAGGATACCGAGGTTGGATAATGCGATGATGCTACCCGCGCGGGCGGCGAGTTTGTACCATTTTTTTGCCTGGCGTGTGTTGCGGCGCACGCCGTTGCCTTTGTAGTAGAGGAAACCTATGTTGTTGCAGGCGGTTTCATCCGCTTGTAAGGCGGCGCGGGCGTACCATTTGTAGGCTTTGGCGTAGTTTCGGGTCAGACCGAGGCCTTTATCGTATAAGTAGCCGAGGGCGCGTTGGGCTTCGGCACAACCCGCTTTGGCTGCTTTGCGATAAAGCAGGCAGGCTGTCTTAATGTCTTTTTTGCCGCCGAGGCCGCGCTCGTGCAGCAAGCCGAGGCGGTAGGCTGCATAGGCCGTATCGGGGTTTATGCTACCGTGTTGCTTAAAGGCGCGTGCATACCATTTGCGGGCGCGACGGTAGTCGGGCTTTTCTGCAAATTCATACAGGCGGCCGAGAGATTCCTGTGCTTTGGCGTGGCCGAGTTTGGCGGCACGGCGGTAATATTTTTCGGCTTTGGCGAGGTTTGGTTTGACGCCTTCGCCGTACTGGCGGGCATTACCGAGACCGAACCAGCCGTCTGGGCAGCCTTTTTTGGCGAGTTGGCGGTAGGTGCGGTAAGCGGCACGGGCTTCGGCAGAATCGGATAAGCAGACATAACTGAGGCATTCGAGCAGGGCGGCGCGGTAGAGGGATTTAGGATTCATATTTCTGCCTTTCTGGTGGTTTCAGACGACCTCTGTGTGGAACCGTTTACACAATAAATTTGGCGTGCAATACGCTTTTAAAATGGCTTTTTCGGAGTTTTTCCCGACAGTAGTTGGGCGCACTGCGATTGATGCGTATGGGTGGTTGGTAAGGTTTTAATTTTTGTGTTTTTTGATTTTCAGACGACCCCAAAGGTCGTCTGAAAGCTTGTCGGAACAGGTTTGAACAGACGATAAACCAAGCGGCGGTCTGACAACATGAAACGATGGTTCGGGAGGGGCCAATTTATCTTATTTTCGTGTTTTTATAAACGGTTTAAATTGTGCGGTATGGATTTTTTGATGAGAGCGAAATGGTATCTGATTCGGTGGCGGATTGAGGTCGTCTGAAAACGTAAAAAAGCAGCCTGCACTTCAATTTCCAAAGTGCAGGCTGCTTTTTTCAATACTTCATCAACCCAATGCCTTTGCCAACGCCACCCCTACGCCTTTGGCGGATGCCGGGTTTTGACCGGTAATCAGACGGCCGTCCACCACCACGTTTTCCGCCCAGTTCGGCGCGGCATGGTGTTTTGCGCCGTGTTCAACGAGCGCGGTTTCCAGCAGGAAGGGGACGATTTTAGCTCCGCCCGTTGCTTCTTCTTCGGCGTTGGTGAAAGCGGCAACGTTTTTGCCGCTGACCAGATATTCGCCATTAGAAAGTTTCGCGTCCACCAGCGCGGCAGGGCCGTGGCAGACGGCGGCAACGATACCGCCGTTTTCGTACACTTCGCGGATAAGGCGTTGCGCGTCAAGGCTTTCGCGGAAGTCCCACATCGTACCGTAGCCGCCGGTAAACAGAATGGCGGAATAGTCCGCGCCGTTCAGACCGCCCAGCCCGGGCGCAGCTTGCAAATGTTGTTGCAGGTCAGTTTGCTGCCAGTAATGGGCGTTCACGGGGTCATCCATATTCAGGCTGTCGGCATCAACGGGGGCGACTCCGGCTCGGATGGCAGCGATTTCGCTTCGGTGCCCGGCGGCTTCGGTTTCGTGCATGGGGTGCGTGAGTTCGGACAACCAAAAACCGGTGGGCTGACCGCTTGTACCTTTAACGGCATTGCTGGTTACAACGTAGAGAATGGGTTTGTCGGACATATGTGTCTCCTGTCTGCAAGGTTGGTAAATAAAGGCTGGTTTTCAGAGGAACTTTTGGCTGTATTCAGCCGTCTGAAATTTAAAAACAATATTAGTTTGTCTATGAAAAGCGGCGCTTTTGCGAAACCGAAAGCAGCCTGCACTTTGATGCAACTGGGGTTGTCACTGCTTTATTCATGTTTTCAGGTAGCCTCAATCCGCCACCGAAGCCGCCACCCATTTCACCACCAGTGGCCGCACGCCGAGCAGGCTGGCGAATGCCACCGGCCAAGTAATCAAATATGATTTCAACAAGCGCTGCAGGTAGCCCGCGTCGATACCGGTATTCAGCGCCACCAGCACCGCGCTCACAATCAGCACCATCACCGTCGAAGCGTAAAAAGAAAACAGTACGCCCGCGTATTTTTTCGGCAATTTTTTCATCTCGCTCCCCTCAAAAAATCCATATCGTGCAGTTTAAACCGTTTATAAAAACACGAAAATAAGATA
>NZ_KV800912.1:39639-54992 GCF_001810355.1 Neisseria sp. HMSC074B07
CGTTTATAAAAACACGAAAATAAGATAAATTGGCAAACACAGCTAAAAAATGCACAAAGGAAGCAATAATGGATTGGGACTGGAACGGCATCCGCCACTTCACCACCCTCGTGGAAAAACAAACCCTTACCGCCGCTGCCGAACACCTGGGCGTGCAGCACAGCACCGTTTCGCGGCAAATCGCCCAGCTGGAAAACGCACTCGGCCTGCGCCTGTTTGACCGCATCGGCAAACGCTACCTGCTCACCCCCGAAGGCGAACGACTTTACCGCCATGCCTGCGAAATCTGCAAAGATATGAGCATGTTGCAGCGTACTGCACGCGAACAGGCCGAGCTGCGGCACAGCGTCGTCATTTCCGCACCGCCATTCGTCGCCCGACTCCTGCTGATGCCCCACATTGCCGATTTCTACCGCAAACACAACGATATACGCCTCATCATTCAAAGCGATGCCGCACTCGCTGACCTGCACGGCCGCCAAGCCGACATCGCCCTGCGCCTCGTCCGCCCCACCCAAAACGACCTTGCCGTGCGCCGCATCGCCCATTTTGCCTACCGCATCTACGCCCATGAAGGCTACCTGAAAACCATCCGCCGCGAAGACTGGCGTTTTGTACAAATTGCCGTAAATACCCGTTTTTCCCGCTGGTTTGCCGAACAAATCGGCGAAGATGCCGACATTTCCTTCGCCAGCAACGACTTCGCCGCCGTCAAACAAGCCGTGTGCGAACAAATCGGCATCGGTATCCTGCCCGATTTCGCTGTTTTCCCTGCCGACAGGCTGCATCCCGTCTCACTCAATCCAGATGCCCCGCCGCCCGAATTCGCAGCGGAACTCTTTCTGGTAATGCACGAAGACGTACGCCGTAGCCCCAGCGTCAGGGCGGTGGCGGATTACTTCGTGGAGGCATTGGAACACATGTCGGCAATATGAAAAAGCAGCCTGAGCTTCAATTTCTAAAGTGCAGGCTGCTTTTTGTTTCCATTGCTTCATGACGGTATTGCAACACCTATTCACAAAAAAACACAGTTTGATTGTAACGTTTCAAACATTTCCCCTATAATCCGCCTGTTTTCAATTTTCACATGCAAAGAAAGGAGCAGCCATGACACGCAATACTTCAATCCGCTCAATCACATTCTTTGCAGCCCAAGCGTCGGTCTGATTTTCGGACAACGCGTTCCCGCATTTTCCCTATCGCCCGCTTCGGGCTGCTTTCCCATCAATCGGACAGAGGTCGTCTGAAAACGTCAGACGGCAGTCGGTATATTTTCAAACCGGACATCTTTTTTGTTTTGTCGGTTTGGACACGTTTTGCCATCTGTCCGTTTTAAAGAAAGCATACACATGGGCAATTATCAAAATCCCCATCATATTCACATCATCGCTGATTCAGAAACCTGGATTGAAGGCAACGCCGTCGCTCAATTTGAAACCACCGCCAAGCTGCCGCATATGCTGCGCGTAGCCGGCATGCCTGATTTGCACGCGGGGCGAGGTTATCCCGTCGGTGCAGCATTTTTCAGCGAACACCATTTTTACCCCGCGCTCATCGGCAACGACATCGGCTGCGGCATGGCGTTTTGGCAAACCGATTTGTCTGCCGCCAAGCTCAAACCCGCCAAACTCGCCAAGCAGCTTGGCAACATCGATACGCCTTTGAGCCAAGACGAACAAGAATCCTTGCTTGGAGAACCCGCATCCGATTTTTCGTGTTCAGACGACCTCGCTGTCGGCACTATCGGCGGCGGCAATCACTTTGCCGAATTGCAAACCGTTGAAACCGTTTACCGCGCCGATTTGCTTCCCGCTGCCTTTGATTCAAACCGTTTGCAATTGTTGGTACACAGCGGTTCGCGCGGACTGGGGCAGCAAATTTTGCGACGCCACATCGAAGCCTACGGCCATCGAGGTTTGGCGGAAGGCAGCGAGGCTGCGGCGGACTATCTTGCCGAACATCAGGCAGCCCTTGAGTTCGCCCGTTTAAACCGCCGTCTGATTGCCGCCAGAATGCTCGACCGCTGGCGCACGGAAGGCGAATGCCTGCTCGACGTGCATCACAATTTCCTCGAACAAGCCGAAATCGCGGGGCAAACCGGTTGGCTGCACCGAAAAGGCGCAACGCCCGCGGATAAAGGTCTGGTGATGATACCCGGCTCGCGCGGCGATTACAGCTATCTGGTTCTGCCGACCCAAGATTGCCAAATTTCGCTGAACACATTGGCACACGGCGCAGGACGGAAATGGCAGCGCGGCGAATGTAAAGGACGCCTGTCGCACAAATATTCCGCCGACAGCCTGCGTCAAACTGCCTTCGGCAGCGTGGTCGTTTGTCAGGATAAGGCTTTGATTTTTGAAGAGGCTCCGCAGGCTTATAAAAGTATAGACAGCGTCATTTCAGCCATGAAAAACACAGGTCTGATTGAATTGGTCGCCCGGTTCAAACCCGTTTTGACTTATAAAACCAGCGGCGGATGCGGAGAATAAATATGAAGCAAAATTTACAAACGGTTTATCTGCAAATTTCCACTGCGCAAGGGCCTGCCGAATGCCGCATCTTTGCCCGTTTCGTATTGGGCAGGATACTTGCCGAGGCGAAGGCGGAAGGTGTCGAGGTGGAAATCATCTCCGAAACCGCCGATAAACACGGCATTATGTCGGCGGTGCTTAAATTGGACGGCAAACATGCCGAAACTCTGGCACAGCGTTGGCAAGGTTCGCTCCAATGGATATGCGCCAGCCCCGTCCGCCCGAAGCATCCGCGCAAAAACTGGTATATCGGCGTTTTCCGTATGCCCGATATGCCTGAAATGCCGTCTGAAAGCGAGATTGAGTTTCAAACCTGCCGTTCGGGTGGCAAAGGCGGACAGCACGTCAATAAAACTGAAAGTGCCGTCCGTGCCACTCATAAAGCAAGCGGTATTTCCGTGCGCGTCGAAAGCGAACGTAGTCAGCATGCCAACAAAAAATTGGCTTTGACCCTGCTGGCGCAAAAGTTGGCGGAACATCATGCCGGACAGACCGACGATTACGCCCGCGCACAGCACAGCCGGCTTTATCAGGTGGAACGCGGCAATCCGAAACGGACGTTCGTCGGAACGGAGTTTAAGGAGAAGCCGGATGCTAAATCTTGAGCTGAGGCTGCCGCTTTGGCAACATCGTCATCCCCCGTGTTTTTAATATACGGGAAAAGGTCGTCTGAAAACCTGAATTTGGGTTTTCAGACGACCTTTTGTCTGGCTATCAACGTCCGGTCAATAAGAATCCGGAATGTGTTTGAAATACAGCATGACCAGATACCAAAACAGCGTCGCTGCGGCAGCACCGAGCAGTACCCATGCGCTGATTTTGGCGACATCGCGCAGGGCACGTTTTTGCTTGCGGCTGAAGAGGCGGTTGATGATCAGCGCGGCAAGTGCGAAAAAGAAAAAAATACGGAAAAGTCTGCCTATCATATCGGGAAGCGGGGGAGGTCGTCTGAAAAAGTATGGTTTGGGCGCGGCAGTATGGGGACGGATGTTTGAGCGCGTCAGGCTGCTTGTCCGACCGTGTCAAAAAGTCATGCCGTTTGCTATATAATAACGCTTTTCGCCGCATTTGTTGGAACAGGATATGAGTCAAAGTGCCTCGGTGGGCATTGTAACGCCCCAAAAAATTCCGTTTGAGATGCCGCTGGTTTTGGAAAACGGTAAAACTTTGCCGCGTTTCGATCTGATGATTGAAACCTACGGCGAGCTGAATGCCGAAAAAAACAATGCGGTTTTAATCTGCCATGCGCTGTCGGGCAATCATCATGTTGCGGGCAGGCATTCGGCGGAGGATAAATATGCGGGCTGGTGGGACAATATGGTCGGTCCCGGCAAGCCGATTGATACGGAACGTTTTTTCGTGGTCGGTTTGAACAACCTGGGCGGCTGCGACGGCAGCAGCGGGCCTTTGTCGATCAATCCTGAAACGGGCAGGGAATACGGCGCGGATTTTCCGGTGGTTACGGTGAAGGACTGGGTAAAATCCCAAGCCGCGCTTGCCGATTATCTCGGTATCGAACAATGGGCGGCGATTGTCGGCGGCAGCTTGGGCGGTATGCAGGCTTTGCAATGGACGATTTCCTATCCCGAGCGCGTGCGCCATGCCTTAGTGATTGCATCTGCGCCGAAACTCTCGACGCAAAATATCGCGTTCAACGATGTAGCACGTCAGGCGATTTTGACCGACCCCGATTTCAACGAAGGACATTACCGCAGCCACAATACCGTTCCCGCACGGGGCTTGCGGATTGCCCGAATGATGGGGCACATCACTTATCTTGCCGAAGACGGTTTGGGCAAAAAATTCGGACGCGATTTGCGTTCAAACGGTTATCAATACGGCTACGGCGTTGAATTTGAAGTGGAATCCTATCTGCGTTATCAGGGCGACAAATTCGTCGGACGGTTCGACGCCAACACTTATCTGCTGATGACCAAAGCTTTGGACTATTTCGATCCGGCGGCGGATTTCGGTGATAGCTTGATCCGCGCCCTGCAAAATGTGAAAGCGAAATTTTTTGTCGCCAGCTTCAGCACCGACTGGCGTTTTTCGCCCGCACGTTCCAAAGAGCTGGTCAAAGCGCTGATTGCCGCGCACAAGCCGGTGCAGTATATCGAAGTCAAATCCAACCACGGCCATGACGCCTTTTTGATGGAAGACGAAGCCTATATGCGCGCCGTAGCGGTTTATATGAACAATGTTGACAAGGATTGCCGATCATGAATTTGCGCGACGATTTGCAGTTGATTTACGACTGGATTCCCGAAGGCAGCCGCGTCTTGGACTTGGGCTGCGGCGACGGCGAATTGCTGGCGGCTTTGGTGGAGCACAAAAAATGCAGCGGCTACGGCATCGAAATCGACACCGACAGCGTCATCTCCGCCATGTCGCGCGGCGTAAACGTCATCCAAGCCGATTTGGAGCAGGGTTTGGCAGAATTTGGCGACCAGACGTTTGACGTTATCGTTTTGAGCCAAACCATCCAAGCCATGCAGAATACCGAAAAAATCCTGCGCTGTCTCATGCGCGTGGCGAAACAGGCGATTGTCAGCTTCCCGAATTTCGGCTACTGGCGCAACCGCTTCCAAATCGCCATCGGCGGTCATATGCCGGTTTCCGAGCGCATGCCCTACCATTGGTACGACACGCCGAATATCCATTGGTGTACGCTCAAAGACTTTGATTTATTGTGCGCCAAAAACAAAATCCGCGTCCTCGAGCGCGCGGTCATGACGGGTAACAAACAGGTCAAACATTTCCCCAACCTGTTGGGTAGCTTGGCGTTTTACCGCGTCGGGTAAGATGGGTTGAGCACCTTGTTGGCAATAACAAGGTTCTTGAGTTGTACTAACAGGAGGTCGTCTGAAAAATGAAGTGGCAGATTTTCAGACGACCTCTTTATGTTGAAAATAAAATAATGAAAAATGAAACGTCATCACTTCTCTTATGGCTTACTGCAATCATGCTGACTGCGTGTTCTCCAAGCAAAGAAGATAAAACAAAAGAAGTCGGCGCATCCGCTGTTCCATCCTCCGCGTCATCTGCTTCTTCCCAACCCGATTTGAATCCAATCGCGTCCAACTCTAATAGCGTCAAGCAAGTAGAAGGCGCACCTTCTTCAAATTGCACCAACCTGCATCAGATTGGCGGCATTGATGATTTTGTCCGTCAGGTTGCCGAAAATATCGATTCCAGTTGTTTGTTTGAACGCAGCCCTAAAGAATTGGCGGCGATTTGGGGCATTCCCGGCGGAGATGATCCGCTGGAGCAGGCACTGTTCCCTGATATTGATCCGAATGATCCTAAAAACGTTGATAAAGTGATAGAGGCTATTGATCAGATGGGAAAAGGGGAGCGGAGCTATAATCAGCAGGCGGTTGAACCGGTGGTACAAGAAATGAAAGCACTCAGGCGTCGGGATACTTTGGTTTTATCAACAGGCAAACAGACAAGCCAAGGTTCGGATCAGCCGCTGAGGGTAACGCACAATTTCGACATAGAAGGAACGCCGGAATATCTTAAGAAACATGGCGGCGGGTTTGGCGGTAGTTTTCAAAACATCAGCCAGTTGCCCGAATATTTGAAAGCACACGGAAAGATTTTTGAGGCGCAAAGGGTATTCCGCCTTTTCAACCACGACCGCAGCCCTGATAAGCCCTATCTGGAAATTGTGTTTGACGAAAGTGGAAAAATCGTTTCGATTACCGTATATGAAAATGTTTCCAATCCGGCAAGCGGGATTCATTTGATGTAATGGGTTTGGAGCACAAACGGAGAGGGTAGGAATCTAAATGCATCGGGCGTTCGTTGAACATTTGATGCGATAGCAGTTTGATTGGAAGTCTTCAATTCAATATCGAAAAGGTCGTCTGAAACCTGAATCGGGTTTCAGACGACCTTTTGTTGATGTGTTCGAGCTTAACCAAATGCTTAACGGCTGTCTTTCCATTGGTAATATTTCGAGCCGAGGAAGGAGCCGAGTTTGCGCAGGAAAGGTTGGGTAATGATGCTGGGGTGTTTGAGTTTTTCAAACGGTTTCAGACGACCATCGTCACCCATGATGGCTTCGGCGATGGCAAGGCCTGCTATGCCGGTAATCGCCATGCCGTGTCCCGAGTAGCCTTGGGCATAGTAAACATTGGGCGCGAGCCTGCCGAAGTGGGGGGCGAGGTTGGCGGTGATGTCGCATTCGCCGCCCCATGAATGTTCGATTTTGACATCAGCAAGCTGGGGGAAGACTTTGAGCATGTCTTGGCGGACAAGCTCGGTCATGCGGTCGGGATCGTCGATGAATTCGTTGTCTTTGCCGCCGAAGAGCAGGCGGCCGTCGGCGCTGAGGCGGTAGTAGTCGAGGACGTGGCGGTTGTCGCAGACAGCCATGTTGTTGCGGATGAGTTCTTTGGCGCGTTCGCCCAGCGGTTCGGTGGCGATGATGAAGGTGCTGACGGCGATGGCTTTTTTTTCCAATGGCTTGAATTTTTGATGCAAACCGGCGTAGGTGTTGACGGCATACACGAGGTTTTGGCATTCGATGCTGCCGTCCGGGGTATGGACGAGCCAGCCGCCTTGATAGGGTTCGATACGGGTCATCGGGGACTGTTCGAAAATCTGCGCGCCTGCTTCGGCAGCGGCGCGGGCGATGCCCAGGGTATAGTTGAGCGGATGGAGATGGCCGGAATGAGGATCGAACTGTGCGCCCAAGTACATATCGCTGGTAAGTTGTTGCTTGAGCGTGGCTTTATCCCAGAGTTGGTAATGGGTAGCGCCGTAATGTTGTCGGGCGTGTTCATGCCATTGTTGCAATTCTTCCCAATGCTGCGGGCGGATGGCGACGGTGGCGTAGCCGCGCTGCCAGTCGCAAGCGATTTGGTGTTTTTTAACCCGTTCGTCAACGAGTTCGACGGCTTGCAGGGATTGCTGCCAAAACCAGCGGGCTTGTTCCAAGCCGACTTGTTTTTCGATTTCTTCCATACCGCAGGCATAATCGCTGATAACTTGCCCGCCGCTGCGCCCTGATGCGCCGAAGCCGATACGGGCGGCTTCGAGTACGGTAACTTCGCGTCCGTTTTCGGCAAGGGGAAGGGCGGTGCAAAGTCCTGTCAATCCTCCGCCGATGACGCAGGTCTCGGTTTTCAGACGACCTTCAAGCTTGGGATAAGCGGCGTGGGGATTGATGGTGCTGAAATAATAGGAGGGAAGGTATTCTTTGAAATTGGGATGAATCATAGGGTAATGCTTTGTGTGGTTTCAGACGACCTTTGGAGGGTATAGTGGATTAACTTTAAACCAGTACGGCGTTGCCTCGCCTTGCCGTACTATCTGTACTGTCTGCGGCTTCGTCGCCTTATCCTGATTTAAATTTAATCCACTATAGTTGAGGGTCGTCTGAAAAGTTGTCAAACGGGTTGTGTGAAGAAAACAGGCTGACCTTGCATTGATGCGGTCAGCCTGTTTGATTGGGTCAATTTGTTTTTTCTGCGGCGAGCTTTTCCTGACGGTAGGCTTCGGCGGCTTCCCGATCGCGTTTGGTTGCTTGGCGCATCATCCAATAATTGATGACGATGACCAGCGTACCGATGATGCCGATCAGGATGGTTGCCAACACATTCATCTGCGGGTCGAGACCCAGCTTGATTTTGGAGAAAATCACCTGTGGCAATGTGGAAGAACCGGGGCCGGACAGGAAGGAGGTAATCACCAAATCGTCCAGCGACAGGGTAATGCCGAGCAGGAAGCCTGAAGCGATGGCAGGCGCAATCAAGGGCAGGGTGATGACGAAAAAGATTTTCAGCGGACGCGCACCCAAGTCCATTGCGGCCTCTTCGAGCGATTGGTCAAGCTCCACCAGACGCGAACGGATGACGACGGTGATGTATGCCATACAAAGCGTCGTATGCCCGAGAAAAATGGTGAAGAAACCGCGGTCGAAGTACAGGTTTTGCAGCAATTCGCTACCTTGCAGGAACATCTGCACCTGAATAATCAGGAGCAGCATGGACAGACCGGTAATCACGTCAGGCATAACCATAGGCGCGGAAATCATACCGGCAAACAAGGTGCTGCCGCGGAAGCGTTTGATGCGAGCCATCGCGTAGCCTGCCAGCGTACCCAAAACGACGGCTGCAAGCGAGGATGCGGCGGCAATGCGCAGCGACAGCCAAGCGGCTTCCAAGATGGTGTCGTTTTCCAGCAATGCGCTGTACCACTTGGTCGAAAAGCCGCCCCAAACGGTAACCAGCTTGGATTCGTTGAACGAATAGATGACCAAAACGACCAGCGGAATATACAGAAACGCCAGCGACAGCATCAGCATCAGTTTCAGGAACCAGGATAATCGGGATTTCTGCATTATTTGGATCCTTCCTCTAATTCGCGGTTTTCATAATGCTGGAACAGTGCAATCGGTACGACCAGCAGTGCGACCATGACGACGGCGACAGCGGAAGCCAACGGCCAGTTGTTTTGATCGAAGAACGCCTGCCACAAGACTTTACCGATCATCAGGTTTTCCGAACCGCCGACCAGCTCGGGAATCACAAATTCACCGACTGCGGGTACGAAAACCAGCATGGAGCCTGCGATGATGCCGGTTTTAGACAGGGGCAGGGTAATGGTGAAGAACGATTTAATCGGCCCTGCGCCCAAATCAGAAGCAGCTTCGAGCAGGCGGTTGTCGAGTTTCACCAGTTGAGTGTAAAGCGGCAGGATCATAAACGGCAGATAGGCATAAACCATGACCAAGTTCAGTGAGAACGCGTTGTAAAACAGGTCTAAAGGCTCTTCGATAATCTGCATTTTAAGCAGGAAATTGTTGATGATGCCGTTGTGTCCCAGCAGGCCCATCCATGCGTAGACGCGCAATAGGAAGGAAGTCCAGAAAGGCAGCATGATGGCAAGCAGCAGGCCGTTGCGCATGGCGGGATTGGCGCGTGAAATCGCATAGGCAGTCGGATAACCAATCAGCAGACAAATGATGGTCGTCGTCAGCGCAGTCTTAATCGAAGACCAGTAGGTCATCAGATAGATATTGCTGTTTTCGCTGTCGCCGAACGGATTCAGGGTATTCCAAAAATTTTGGAAGATATCGGCATAGTTTTGATAACTGATGGCGATGTTCAGACGACCTAAATCTTCATCGACGCTGGTCAGCGGCGTAAACGGCGGAATGGCGATTTCTTGTTCGGCAAAGCTAATTTTCAGCACAATGGCGAACGGAATCAGAAACAGTACCAAAAGCCAAATATACGGCACGGCAATGACCGCGCGCTGACCCGGGCGGCGGAACAGTTTGTTTTTCAGTTTTTTAAGGTTCATCTCATTCCCCTTAAATCAACGGAACAACGGAGTCGGTTGGTTTTCCGGCCAGCTGATATAGACGGTTTCGTCCCAAGTCGGCGGCGTGATGTT
Organism: Neisseria sp. HMSC074B07; assembly: GCF_001810355.1. Lineage (NCBI taxonomy): Bacteria > Pseudomonadati > Pseudomonadota > Betaproteobacteria > Neisseriales > Neisseriaceae > Neisseria > Neisseria sp. HMSC074B07. The sequence goes on from NZ_KV800912.1 coordinate 49,578, forward strand.
GCGGACATACCAATAAGGTGCAGGAACTTGGCTTTTGACGACGCGGCCGTTGGCGAGTTTGATGTGGTAGATGGCGAAACTGCCCAAGTAGGCGATTTCTTCCACTGTGCCTTTTGCCCAGTTGAAGCTGCCCAAGTGGTCAGGTTTTTCTTTGTACAAATCAATGTCTTCGGGACGGATGCTGACCCAAATGTCTTGTTCGCTCGGGCCGCCTAGACCGTGGTCGATGCGGACGTGGTTTTCCAATCCTTCGCATTCGATAACGGCATAATCGGCATGGTCGTCAATCACGACGCCGCCGAAAATATTGGTCTCGCCGATGAATTCGGCGGTAAAGCGGCTGTTGGGGTAGTCGTACACGTCGCTGGGCGTACCGACCTGTTGCAACTGACCGTCAGACATAATGGCGATGCGGGTCGCCATCGTCATCGCCTCTTCTTGGTCGTGCGTGACCATGATGCAGGTTACGCCGACTTGTTCGAGCGTATTGACCAATTCGAGCTGGGTTTGTTGGCGCAGTTTTTTGTCCAACGCGCCGAGAGGTTCGTCAAGTAGCAGGATTTTCGGACGTTTTGCCAAGCTGCGTGCCAAAGCGATACGTTGTTGCTGGCCACCGGATAATTGATGCGGTTTGCGCTTAGCGTATTTGGTCATCTGCACCAGACGCAGCATTTCTTCCACGCGCGCAGCAATTTCATCTTTGGGCATTTTGTCTTGTTTCAGACCGAAGGCAATGTTCTGCTCCACAGTCATGTGCGGGAACAGGGCATAGCTTTGAAACATCATATTGATGGGGCGCTCGTAGGGGGCAAGTTTGGTAATGTCTTGACCGTCCAGAATGATTTTGCCCTGATTGGGGCTTTCCATGCCCGCCAGCATACGCAGCAGCGTGGATTTGCCGCTGCCGGAGCTGCCCAAAAGGGCAAAGATTTCATGTTGATAAATATCCAAGTCGATGTTATCGACAGCGTAATTGTCACCAAACTTTTTCACCAAGCCTTGAATTTTGAGATAAGGTTTGGCTGAAGACGCAGTGGTTGCGGTCATAATGGCAATACTCCAATAAAAATGACGAGTACCGGCAAAACGGATTTTCGAAAGGGTGATAAAAAGCTGTTTGATTGCTGGCGGGAGTCGCAACGTCGCAACGTCGTCTGAAACTCTTGTGAAGCGCACGGGCAGCATGGATGGGAAACGGGTGGAAATCCAAGGATAAACCGCTTCCGCCGAACTCGCTATTATATTAGCCTATGGCACGCAGGGGCAATACGAAATTGCCCGAAGGGGCTGATTTCTCGCGGATTTGATTTAAACGGGACATTTTGAAACCTGTCAGATTGAATCTGCCGTCAACCCTTACGGGCGGATAAGAAAAGGCAATCGCTTTCATGAGCGAAGTTTGAGCGCGTTGTTTTTATGCAATTAATTTATATGAATATTATGCCTATATTTTAAATATTCATTCGAAATATAATAAAATATGAAATATTTACATTAATTGCTTGATAGGCATTCGTTGTAAACAGTGTAATAACAAGCAGATTTTCAAACAAATTTTTTTCGTGAATGTTCACGCAAGGGGTAAAGCATGAGTATCAAACAGTGGCCTGAAGGCGAGCGGCCGCGTGAAAAATTATTGGCACGCGGCGCGGGTGCATTGAGCGATGCTGAGCTGCTGGCGATTTTGCTGCGGGTGGGGACGCGCGGGATGAGCGCAGTGGATTTGGCGCGTTATCTGCTGAACGAGTTTGGCAGCTTGGGCAAACTGATGAGCGCCGACGCTAAAACACTTTCCGCATACAAGGGCATGGGTTTGGCGAGTTTTACCCAATTTGCCGTCGTCAAAGAAATCGGCAGGCGGATTTTGGGCGAGGATTTGCAGGAAAACATCACGCTTTCCAGTCCGAAAGCCGTTGCCGATTATCTGCGCCTGCATTTAGGGCACGAAAAGATAGAAGTCAGCACCGCGCTTTTGCTCAACCGCCAAAACAGGCTGATTGCCATGCGCGAACTCTCGCGCGGAACGGTGGCAGAAAATACCGTCTATATCAGGGAAATCGTCAAGCTCGCATTGGACGAATACGCCGACAGCCTGATTATCGCGCATAATCATCCCGGCGGTTCGGCTACGCCTTCGCAATCCGACATTGCATTCACAGGTCGTCTGAAACAGGCTTTGGCATTGGTTGATGTCTCGCTTTTGGATCATTTCATTGTTACGGCGAAAGAAGTCTGCTCGATGCGGGAGCGGGGGTATATGGAAGGGTAAAAAGGCGTTTTGTCGGAGTCTGATAACGGTTTGTCTTGTTTTGATATTGTGCGAATAGATTGTTTATAGTGGATTAAATTTAAATCAGGACAAGGCCGACGAAGCCGCACAGTACAGACAGTACAGCAAGGCAAGGCAACGCTGTACTGGTTTAAAGTTAATCCACTATAGATAGTATTTAGTCGCCCCAAAGGTCGTCTGAAAATGTTTTCAGACGACCTTTTTGCTAATTTGAAAATCTTTATTTCTTATGTCGGCAATCTGTTATGAACTTGAACAATAAAAGTTATGCACAGATTTTATAATAATAATTTCAATATAAAACATATAGATATTAAAAATTTTCTATCATAATAAAATTTTGCTATTGAGTTATCCACATTTGGGCCTATATTGGGTGTAACGAAATTCTAACCAAAGGAAACCAAAAAGATGAGATTCGACAAATTAACCGCCAAATTCCAACAAGCCCTTGCAGAAGCTCAGAGTTTGGCGTTGGCTGCGGACAGCAGCTATCTGGAAGCAGGCTTCGTGCTGAAAGCCCTGCTTGACGATCAAAACAGCGGAGCCGCCGCGCTCTTGGCTCATGCGGGCGTGAACGTGCCGCAGGTGAAACAACGTTTGCAGCAGCATTTAAACAGCCTGCCGAAAGTGTCCGGCCAGGGCGGCGACATTATGCCCAGCCGCGAATTGCAGGCGGTGTTGAACCTGATGGACAAAGCGGCAACCAAACGCGGCGATGCCTATATCGCCAGCGAACTTTTCCTGCTTGCTTTGGTGCAGCAGAACGATGCGACCGGCAAAATCCTGAAAGAAGCCGGTGCGACCGAACAAAACATCAATGCCGCGATTGACGCGGTACGAGGAGGACAAAACGTGAACGATGCTAATGCCGAAGACCAACGCGATGCGTTGAAAAAATACACGCTCGACCTGACCCAGCGCGCCCGCGACGGCAAACTTGACCCCGTTATCGGCCGCGACGACGAAATCCGCCGCGCCATTCAGGTATTGCAACGCCGTACTAAAAACAATCCAGTGTTGATTGGTGAACCGGGTGTGGGTAAAACCGCCATCGTCGAAGGCTTAGCGCAACGCATCGTCAACGGCGAAGTGCCTGAATCCCTGCGCAACAAACGCCTGCTGGTTTTGGATTTGGCGGCATTGATTGCCGGTGCAAAATACCGCGGCGAATTTGAAGAACGCTTGAAAGGCGTGTTGAACGACTTAGCGAAAGACGACGGCAACACCCTAATTTTCATCGACGAAATCCATACTTTGGTCGGCGCAGGCAAAACCGACGGCGCAATGGACGCGGGCAATATGTTGAAACCGGCTTTGGCACGCGGAGAATTGCACTGCATCGGCGCGACCACCTTGGACGAATACCGCCAATACATCGAAAAAGACGCGGCACTCGAACGTCGCTTCCAAAAAGTATTGGTCGGCGAACCCAGCGTGGAAGACACCATCGCCATCCTGCGCGGTTTGCAGGAACGTTACGAAATCCACCACGGCATCGACATCACCGATCCCGCCATCGTTGCTGCCGCGGAATTGAGCGACCGCTACATCACCGACCGCTTCCTGCCCGACAAAGCGATTGATTTAATTGACGAAGCCGCCAGCCGTATCAAAATGGAGCTGGACAGCAAACCCGAGCAGATGGACAAACTCGACCGCCGCATCATCCAGCTCAAAATGGAAAAAATGCACGTTGCCAAAGAAAGCGACGACGCCAGCAAAAAACGTTTGGAACTGATAGACGAGGAAATCGACGGTCTGCAAAAAGAATACGCCGATTTGGACGAAATCTGGAAAGCCGAAAAAGCCGCGTCTTCCAGCACCGCCGACATCAAGAAACAGATGGACGACATCAAAGTCAAAATCGAGCAGGCCAAACGCCAAGGCGACTTTGCCCGCGCGTCTGAGCTCGAATACGGCGAGTTGCCGAAATTGGGTGCACAGTTGCAGGCGGCAGAAAGCAACCCCGACGGCAAAAAACAAAACAAACTCTTCCGCACCGAAGTCGGCGCGGACGAAGTGGCCGAAATCGTATCGCGTATGACCGGCATCCCCGTGTCCAAAATGATGGAAGGCGAACGCGACAAGTTGCTGAAAATGGAAGAAGTATTGCACCGCCGCGTGGTCGGACAAGACGAAGCCGTGCGTGCCGTGTCCGACGCCATCCGCCGCAGCCGCTCCGGCCTTGCCGATCCGAACAAGCCATACGGCAGCTTCCTGTTCCTAGGCCCGACCGGCGTGGGTAAAACCGAGTTGTGCAAAGCTTTGGCAGGCTTCCTGTTCGACAGCGAAGATCATCTGATTCGTATCGATATGTCCGAATACATGGAAAAACACGCCGTTGCACGCCTGATCGGCGCGCCTCCGGGCTATGTCGGCTACGAAGAGGGCGGCTACCTGACCGAACAAGTCCGCCGCAAACCGTACAGCGTGATTCTTTTGGACGAAGTGGAAAAAGCCCATCCCGACGTGTTCAACATCCTGTTGCAAGTATTGGATGACGGTCGTTTGACCGACGGACAAGGTCGCACCGTGGACTTCAAAAACACTGTTATCGTCATGACTTCCAACATCGGCAGCCAGCACATCCAACAAATGGGTACACAGGACTACGAAGCCGTGAAAGAAGCGGTGATGGAAGAAGTGAAAGCCTACTTCCGCCCCGAAATGATCAACCGTATCGACGAAGTGGTCGTGTTCCACGGACTGAATCAGGAGAATATCCGCAACATCGCGAAAATCCAGCTCAAAGGCTTGGAAAAACGCCTAGAAGCGCAGCACCTGCACCTGAAAGTGGACGATGCCGCCTTGGATTTGATTGCCAAAGCCGGTTTCGACCCCGTGTACGGCGCACGCCCGCTCAAACGCGCCATCCAGTCGGAAATCGAAAACCCGCTGGCCAAAGCCCTGCTCGAAGGCAAATACGCGCCCGACAGCACGATTCATGTGAAAGAAGAGGGTGGCAAGCTGGTATTTGCCTGATTTGAATGTAGATTGAGATAAAGTGATGAAAAGGTCGTCTGAAAACTGTTGGCGCTAAGTCCACTGATTTCAGACGATCTTATTAGGTTATTGTCCAATTTATACGTTTTGTATAGTGGATTAAATTTAAATCAGGACAA
>NZ_KV800912.1:55092-67129 GCF_001810355.1 Neisseria sp. HMSC074B07
CGCCGTACTGGTTTAAAGTTAATCCACTATATCATAAGGTTTTCATATTAAAAGATATTACTTGTGATACCAAATCGTTGTTATCAAAAAATACAATTATCCGATTGTTATCATAATCTCCATCAGTATCCGGCAACCAGCATACGGAAATATGTGAATTCTGATAATTTGAGTCGTAATAATCAGAATCAAAAAAATATTTAATTTCAACCCATTTTCCGCTAGGAAATTCAAATAATCTTTTTAAATAATCGTTCTTTTTTTCTAAAACAAAATCATCTAATAACAAATCTAATTCGACTGCTGATTTAAGCTCTTCATCTGGGAAAGGTTCCATGATGTCTCCTTATTGAACAAATGATTTAAGATGAACAATCGCTTCTAATTTTACCTGACCAATCTTACCCGCATTGATAGCTGCCGGTAAGTTTTACAGTGTGGTTACATCATTAAGGTCGTCTGAAAAATGTTTTTCAGACGACCTTTTATCTATGTTTATCAAGCAGACTGTATCGGGATGATACGGTTTTGATTGCGTTTTGCACCGCCTTCGCAATAATTGATTTTGACGTATTCTTCGACAATCTCTAAGAATTCGGCTGCGATGTTGTCGCCTTTTAAAGTCACTTTGCGTTCTCCGTCAACATAAACCGGGGCAACAGGGGTTTCGCCAGTTCCGGGCAGGCTGATGCCGATGTCTGCCAGTTTGCTTTCGCCCGGTCCGTTAACGACGCAGCCCATGACGGCAACGTTTAAAGATTCTACACCGGGGTAAAGGGTGCGCCATACGGTCATTTTTTGGCGAAGGTAATTTTGTACGTCTTGGGCAAGCTCTTGGAAGACTGTGCTGGTGGTGCGTCCGCAGCCCGGGCAGGCGGTAACCATGGGGGTAAACGAGCGCAGTCCCATGGTTTGTAGAATTTCCTGACCGACGATGACTTCCTGCGTGCGCGAGCTGCCGGGTTCGGGGGTCAGGGAAATGCGGATAGTGTCGCCGATGCCTTCTTGAAGCAGTACGGCCAAGGCGGCAGTCGAAGCGACAATGCCTTTGCTGCCCATGCCTGCTTCCGTCAAGCCTAAGTGGAGCGGATATTGGCAGCGGCTGCCCAGTTCGCGGTAAACCTGAATCAAATCTTGAACGGAGCTGACCTTGCACGACAAGATGATTTTGTTTTCAGGCAAACCTAATCGGACGGCTTTTTCAGCAGATTCCAACGCCGAAATAATCAAGGCTTCTTTCATGATTTCTTCGGGAGGTTTGGGCGATGAGGACGCCAGATTGGCATCCATCATGCGCTTGGCGAGGCTTTGGTCAAGCGAACCCCAGTTGACGCCGATACGGACGGCTTTGTCGTTTTCGGCGGCAGTCCGAATCATATAGGCAAATTTTTCATCGCCTTTTGCGCCTTTGCCGACATTGCCGGGGTTGATGCGGTATTTGGACAAGGCTTTGCCGCACTCGGGAAATTCCGCCAACAGACGTTCGCCATTGAAATGGAAGTCGCCAATCAGCGGGGTGGTGTAACCCATGTCGTCCAAACGTTGGCGGATTTCGGCAACTTTGGAGGCGGCTTCTGGGCTGTTGACGGTAATGCGCACCATTTCTGAGCCTGCATCGCTCAATTCTTTGACTTGCAGGGCGGTTGCTTTAGCATCTGCGGTGTCGGTATTGGTCATCGATTGCACGACAACGGGAGCATCTGAACCGACGATGAGATGATCGATTTGTACTTGATGGGTTTGACGGCGTTTGGGTGTGTTCATCTTTATTTTTTTCCTGCTACAAAGGAAGCTGATTTTTCACCGGCAACCCGGTATTCTGCCAGATTGATGGTTGTCCCGCCGTAATTGGCTTGTGCGCCTGTGGCAATACCGATCCAGACATTGTAGGGCGCACCGCCTTTAAAACGCCTTTCGCTTCCTGCGGGAATGATCCGGCTGAAAATCATGGTACCTTTCTTGTCGGTGATAATCAGATTGCTTCGGTATTGGACTTTAATCCAAAGCTCGTCTGAATCGACTTTGACTTCAGGTTCGGATGCCGCTGCTTCGGATGCGGCGACACTTGAAGCTGCTTTTTCGGCATTGGATATTTCTTGTTTGCCGTTTTCTGCCATATTGGAAACGGCAACATTTTCTTTTTTCAAATCCGGCGTCTGCATACTGTTGCGTACTGCATCGCTGTTTTGCGCGACTTGTTGTTCGTTTTCATGATTGGACTTGCTTTGCCAAACATAAATACCGCCGCCAAGCAGGATGAGCGCCGCCATGCCCAAAACCCATTTGGGAAAACCGACTTTTTCACCATCTTGGTAGTTCAAGCCGGCATTTTGTTTGCGATCAACCAGATAGACATGGTCTTCTTCCGGCGCGGAAATGGCTTTCAGACGACCTGTAATGGTTGTTTCATCGATTTTCAACAGACGGGCATAAGAACGCAGATAGCCCATAACGAAGACCAATCCTGAAAAGAAAGAATAGTCTCCTTTTTCGAGCGCTTCAATTTGTTCAGCAGACAGTTTCAACCGTCGTGCTACTTCATCAATATCCCAACCTGATTTGTGTCTGAGTTGTCCCAGCTCATCACCCAATGATTTGGCAGCTTGAATGTCGTATTCGTTTTTCTTTTGATTTTCCATGTGGTTACTTACCTGTGGTTACTGCCTGTAATTGTTCCGAGTAGGGGAAGTTTGCCCTTAACTGGGCTTCGTATTCGTAGGCTGCCTGGCTATTGCCCAAAGCAGTCGCCAATTTCCAACCCAGCAGCAAATCATCTGCCTGCAAGACATCGACTTTGCTTTGGTATTGGCGGAAATAATAGTCCGCTTCGTTTAAATTGCCTGCCAGCATTTTGGTTCTTGCCAATTCTTTAAACGCAGGCGGGAATTGAGGTTGCGCAGCCAAAGAGCGTTCAAGATAAGCTTCTGCCAGCGAATATTGGCCCATCTTCGCGCTGCAAATGCCCTTGTTGAGGTTGGCGATAAACGGAGAAGGATAAGTCGGATCGGCCAGGGCTTTGTCAAAATAACTGATGGACTGGGCGGGATTATTCATCTCGCTACACAAGAACCAGCCGTAGTTATTGTTGATTTCCGCATTGTCAGGTTTCAAAGATAGGGCTTTTTGGAAGCTTTCCTGCGCCTTTTCGCGCACTTTGAGATATTGATAGATTTGCGCGCGAACCAGCCATGCATCTTCATTGCTGCTGTCTGCTTTCAATGCCTCTTCAATGCTTACCGTTGCTTGACGGTAATCGCCCCCGCGCATGTATTCGATAGCCAACTGGGTTTTGATATTGGCGACCTGTGTCGCACGTTCCGCTCTGCTTGGACCTTTCGGGCCGGCGCATGCGCCCAAAACTAAAGTTAAAATAATGGGTTGCCAAATGTTCAGTTTCATAATCAGCTCTGTTGTTCAACCAAAATCTGCTGCCATTTTTGTTGGCGGCGTGTTTTATCTTGTACTTGTCCTGCCAATTGACCGCAAGCTGCGTCAATATCGTCGCCACGCGTTTTGCGGACGGTTACCACGAATCCTGCCTGCTGCAAAATATCGCGGAAAACGCGGATATTTTCATTGGTAGATCGTTCGTAGCCGGAATTGGGGAAAGGATTGAACGGGATCAGATTGAATTTGCACGGTACGTCTTTTACCAGCTCAATCAGTTCGCGCGCATGTTGCGCTTTATCATTGATTCCGTCCAACATAACGTATTCAAAAGTAATGAAATCTCTTGGTGCTTTGACCAAATAACGTTGGCATGCCGCCATCAACTCTTTCAACGGATATTTTTTATTCAGCGGAACGATTTGATCGCGCACTTCGTCGTTGGAAGCATGAAGGGATACTGCTAGCGCAACCGGCATCGCATCGCGCAGCCTGTCCATTTGCGGCACCATGCCTGATGTGGAAACGGTAACGCGGCGGCGGCTTAGGCCGTAGCCATGATCGTCCAGCATGATGCTCAGCGCAGTAACGACATTATCAAAGTTCGCCATCGGCTCGCCCATGCCCATCATGACTACATTGGAAATCACGCGTTCGTTTTTCGGCGTAACGCCCATTGCTTTATTTGCCCACCACAGTTGCCCAATGATTTCGGCAGCGGTCAGATTACGGTTGAAACCTTGGCGGCCGGTAGAACAGAAGGTGCATTCCAATGCGCAGCCGACTTGAGAGGAAATACATAACGTACCGCGTTCTGCTTCGGGAATAAACACCGTTTCCACGCCGTTGCCCGTTCCTACATCCAACAGCCATTTGCGCGTCCCATCGGCGGATTCTTGCGCCATCATCAGTTTGGGTACATCCACGCTTGCCTGTTCGTTGAGTTTCAGGCGCAGGGATTTTGCCAAATCGGTCATTTCATCGAAACTTTGCGCACCGGCTTGGTGGATCCAGCGCATGACTTGTTTGGCGCGGAACGGTTTTTCACCCATCTCGGCAAAATGATGGGTCAGTCCGTTTAAATCGTAATTCAGCAGATTGGTTTTCATGTGGTTTATTTCTTGGTAAAGCTTTTAATAAAGGCTGTCGTGATAAATCTTGCAAATCCGGCAGATTAGGACGTTGTATAGTGGGTTTGAACATGTCCTGAATCTTGTTGAGTAAACAGCTTTTATTTCCAAGCTCCTTCTATCATATTTTCAGACGACCCCCATTTGAGAAAGGTCGTCTGAAAACAAATTGAGACAAACAATATCGACAAAACCGTCCAAACGCCCGAACCGGTCAGACGTTCGAACGGTATCTATCGTTAACGCGGGCAGATTTCGCTTTGGCTGAAGAAGTAGGCAATCTCGATTGCTGCATTTTCCAGGCTGTCAGAGCCATGTACGGCGTTTACGCTGAGTGATTCGGCAAAATCCGCACGTATCGTACCGGGAGCGGCTTCCGCAGGGTTGGTTGCGCCCATCAGCTCACGGTTTTTTGCAACGGCATTTTCACCTTCCAACACCTGAATCATGACAGGACCGCTGGTCATAAAGGCAACCAAGCTGTCGTAAAAAGGACGCTCTTTATGGACAGCATAAAACTCTTGGGCTTCGCGCACACTGAGGTGCTTCATTTTGGCGGCGACAATACGCAGTCCGTTTTCTTCAAAACGGCTGTAAATTTTGCCGATTACATTTTTACCTACAGCATCGGGTTTAACGATGGAGATCGTGCGCTCAACAGCCATATTATGTCCTTGTTTTTATTGCATTGTACAATAGTCTGAGGTTGGGGAAAATGAACTGCTATTTTATCAAATTTCAGTATACTTTGGGAAAAGCCGCTCTTTTTTCTTCTCCTGAATCTTATTTTTTCAACGTCAGATGCGGTTGCTCCAAATAAACTTCCGATTGCATTTCCACCATACGGCTGGCAGTACGGGTAAATTCTTCGGCGAAATCGCCTTCGACATAAATATCGTTTACGCCTACCGCGCTGGTGGCACAGAGTTTTACTCGGAAATCGTACAATACGTCAATCAGCCAAGTAAGGCGGCGCGCTTCGGCTTTTTCCTGCGGCGTCAGGCGTTCCAATCCTGATACGAACACCATTTCATAATGTTCGGCCAAATAGAGGTAATCCGCTTGCGAACGCGGACCAAAGCATAAAGCGCGGAAATCGAACCAAATGGCACGGTCGGATTGGGCTTTGTGCGGAATTTCACGTCCGTGTATTACGCTGACACCGGGATTCAGTTCGGAAATTCCCGCCATTTCTTTAAACAAATCAGCCAATTTCTGCTCGTTTTCTTCATTGTTGGGAACGAAGAAAATCTCGGCAGGACGTAAAGTGCGCAGGCGGTAGTCTTCTCCCCCATCAACATTTAAGACGGTCAGGCTGGATTCAATCAGCGCAATGGTCGGCAGAAAACTGCTTCTGTTTTGACCTTGGGGATAAAGCTCGGACGGGGCATAGTTGGAAGTTGCCACCAAAACCACACCTTCGCTCAACAAGTTTTCCAGCAGGCGACCCAGAATCATCGCATCTGCAATATCACTGACGTGAAATTCGTCAAAACACAATACGCGGGTCTCTTTGGCAATCTCGGCAGCAACTGCTTTTAAAGGGTTGGCTTCGCTTTTCAAGTCTTTCAAACGCTTATGGATTTCCGCCATAAAAGCATGAAAGTGGACACGGCGTTTGCGGCGGTATGGCAAACAGCCGAAAAAAGCATCCATCAAGAAACTTTTACCACGACCCACGCCGCCATAAAAATACAGACCTTTCGGTACTTGGGGAGAGCGCAGGCTGCGCCCTAGGAAACGATTGCGTTTGCGTTTGAACATCATCAGTTCCGTCCACAAACGATCCAAATATTCAATCGCCCGCGCCTGTGCTTCATCGCGGATGAAATTCGGTTGTTCAGCTGCCGCCTGATACCAAGTCAGCGGGCTGTGGTTTTCAAACGGAGGGGCGACAAACAGTTGACCTCTATCACTCATATCTGACCTTTATTATGTTTTTGGGTTTGACAATTATAGTGGATTAACTTTAAACCAGTACGGCGTTGCCTCGCCTTGGCTCAAAGAGACATTCTCTAAGGTGCTGAAGCAGGTTCCGTACTATCTGTACTGTCTGCGGCTTCGTCGCCTTGTCCTGATTTAGTTAAGCCACTATAGTGTTTTATCAACGAGCAATCATTAAAAGAAACGTATTATAGATGATTTCAGACGACCCTATGAATTTTCCATTACAAATTCCACCCAAATTACGAAAACAATAGAAAACCATATTTTCAGACAACAAAAACGCCGCATTTCTGCGGCGTTCGTTTACTCAGGTTTAGTTGGCATTTTCTTGTAAGGCCAAGTCCACACGTTCACGCAATTCCTTACCGGGCTTGAAGTGAGGGACGTGTTTTTCAGGCACTTCCACACGTTCGCCGGTTTTGGGGTTGCGGCCGATACGGGCCGGGCGATGGTTCAAATCGAAGCTGCCGAAGCCACGGATTTCAATACGCTGACCGCGAGCCAGCGAGCGGGTCATGGTATCAACCAAAACCTTTACGCTGTATTCGACGTCTTTTGCCAGCAATTGGTTACCGTTTTTCTCGGCAAAAACTTCTGCCAAACGAACCATTAATTCAGACTTCGTCATGTCTGCAACCTTATTCTTGGTCGCCGGACAGTTTGGCTTTCAGCAAGTCGCCGAGGCTGGTAGTACCTGCGCTGGCGGTTGCAGCAGCGTTGACTGAATTCAGGGCTTCGCGGTTTTCTTTAGCGTCTTTGGCTTTAACAGACAGGCGGATGCTGCGGTTTTTGCGGTCGACGGTTACGATAACGGCTTCAACCTCGTCACCTTCTTTCAGTTTGGTGGTCAGGTCTTCAACGCGGTCGGCTGCGAATTCGGAAGCAGGCAGGTATCCTTCCACTTCGTCAGACAGGGCAACAACGGCACCTTTGGCGTCAACAGATTTCACAGAACCTTTAACCAAAGAACCTTTGTCGTTTACGCTGATGAAGTTACCGAAAGGATCGCCTTCCAGCTGTTTGATGCCCAAAGAGATGCGCTCTTTGTCAACGTCGATTGCCAATACAACGGCTTCAACTTCTTCGCCTTTTTTGTATTTGCGTACAGCTTCTTCGCCGGCTTCAGTCCAAGACAGGTCAGACAGGTGAACCAGACCGTCGATACCGCCAGGCAGACCTACGAATACGCCGAAGTCAGTGATGGATTTAACCGCACCGGAGATTTTGTCGCCTTTGTTGTGGTTGGCGGCAAATTCTTCCCAAGGATTGGCTTGACATTGTTTCATGCCCAAAGAGATACGGCGGCGGTCTTCGTCGATTTCCAGAATCATGACTTCGACTTCGTCGCCCAATTGTACGACTTTGCTTGGGTGTACGTTTTTGTTGGTCCAGTCCATTTCGGAAACGTGTACCAAACCTTCGATACCTTGTTCGATTTCAACGAACGCACCGTAGTCGGTCAGGTTGGATACTTTACCGAACAGGCGGGTACCTTGTGGGTAACGACGGGTCAGACCGCTCCAAGGATCTTCGCCCAGTTGTTTCATACCCAGAGAAACGCGTTGTTTGTCTTGGTCGAATTTCAGGACTTTGGCTTCAACTTCTTGACCGACTTCCAGAACTTCGCTCGGGTGTTTCACACGGCGCCATGCCAGGTCGGTGATGTGCAACAGTCCGTCAATGCCGCCCAAGTCAACGAATGCACCGTAGTCGGTGATATTTTTAACGATACCTTTGATGATAGAGCCTTCTTGCAGGTTTTCCAGCAGGGCTTTGCGCTCTTCACCCAAAGTAGCTTCCAGAACAGCGCGGCGGGAAACTACGACGTTGTTGCGTTTTTTGTCCAGTTTGATGACTTTGAATTCGATTTCTTTGCCTTCAAAGTGGGAAGTGTCTTTAACGGGACGTACGTCAACCAAAGAACCCGGCAGGAATGCGCGGATGCTGTTGATCATAACGGTCAGGCCGCCTTTGACTTTGCCATTGATAACGCCGGACAGGATGTCGCCGTTTTCCATCGCTTCTTCCAAAGCGATCCAGTCGGCAGCACGTTTGGCTTTTTCGCGGGACAGTTTGGTTTCACCGAAGCCGTTTTCAACGGATTCGATGGTAACGGTAACGAAATCGCCAACTTTAACTTCAATCTCGCCCTGAGCGTTTTTGAATTCAGCAACGTCAATCAGAGATTCTGATTTCAGACCTGCATTAACGGTAACGAAGTTTTGATCGATTGCCACGACTTCGGCAGTAATCACCTCACCCGGGTTCATTTCTTGCAGGGTAAAGCTTTCTTCAAGCAACTGGGCAAAATTTTCCATAGTCATATATACTCTTTTCGGTACACCGCCAAGGGGTGCGGGGTAGGTTGGAGGATGCCTGCCGCCCTTGGCACGGCAGGCTTTGAAAATAAATATTTCAGACGACCTTCGGATGCTCCAAAGGTCGTCTGAAACAAAACGCAGGGATTATACCCTAAATTTCAAACTTTACGATACCAATCAAGCACTTTTTTTACAGCTTCTTCGATACTCAGCCCGCCCGTATCCAAAAGCTCCGCATCGGGAAGCTGCTTTAAGGGCGCGACACTGCGGCGGCGGTCCGCTTCGTCGCGTGCTTCGATGTCCGACAAAATCCGTTCAAATTCCAAGCCTTCGCATGGAATGCCGATTTGTTTGGCGCGGCGTTCCGCCCGTATTTTCGCACCTGCGGTCAGGAAAACCTTTAATGCCGCATCGGGGAATACAACCGAACCCATATCGCGCCCGTCGGCAACTAAACCTTTTCCCGTCAGAAAATCACGCTGCCGCTGCAAAAGCGCGGCACGCACTTTCGGCAACTGCGCCACTGCAGAAGCGCCCATGCCGATGGCTTCGCTGCGGATTTGTCCCGAAACGTCTTCATCATCCAAAAAGACCTGAGTGCCTTCAAAGCGGGCGGGCAGATTTTCTGCCAGCGCGGCAACCGCCTCTTCATCGTTCCATTCCACATCCCGTTTCTTCGCATACAGCGCGGTCAGGCGGTATAACGCGCCGGAGTCCAGATAATCGAACCCCAAAGCCTGAGCGACGCGGGAAGCGACTGTGCCTTTCCCCGATGCACTGGGTCCGTCTATGGCGATGACTTTTTGTTTGGTATTCATATTTTGGCTTTCTGAAATAATGTAGGAGGTCGTCTGAAAGGACGTATCAGGCAGGCATTATATAGATATAGTGGATTAAAATAAAAATGAGACAAGGCGGCAACGCCCGCCGTGTACGGGTAGTACATAAGGGCGTTGGCAACGCCGTATCATTGCAATTTTAATCCACTATAATTGTTTAATAATGAGAACCAAGGTCGTCTGAAAAAGCGTTTCAGACGACCTCGGGTGTCAATTGTAGCTTGGATATAAACCTGACTTTATTTGTATTGTTTTCATTTGGGTAATTCAGATGAAGATTTGGCAGGTTAGGAGTAGGGCGGTTCAGTTTTGTTTTCAGGGGCTTGGTATTTTAATGGGTTGTTTGTAAATTAATGTTCATTTATGGGGTGAAACTGTATAATTCCCGCCGTTTGAATTGATTTGACGAGGCTTTTTGATGAACCAGCTTAAATTGGCGGTTTCCGGCGCGCAGATTTTGTTTGTGGCGTTCGGTGCGATGGTGCTTGTTCCGCTATTGACCGGACTGAATCCTTCTTTGGCACTTTTGGGGGCGGGTATCGGTACGCTGCTCTTTCAAATAGTCACCAAACGTAAAGTGCCGATTTTCCTCGGCTCTTCTTTTGCCTTTATTGCGCCGATTATCTACTCCATTAAAACATGGGGCCTGCCCTCGACCATGTTCGGGCTGTTTGCGGCGGGTTTTATGTATTTTGTGTTTGCCGCGCTGATTAAATGGCGCGGGCTGGCTACGGTCAACCGGCTGCTGCCGCCTGTGGTTATCGGGCCTGTGATTATGGTCATCGGCTTGTCTGTCGCCGCAGCCGCAAGTGAAATGGCAATGGGCAAATCCGGCGGAAAGCAAGTAATAGACTATGCGGATGCGCTGATTTTGTCGGGCTTTACGTTTGCCGTTACGGTGGTTGTGTCGGTTTTCGGCACCCGTATGATGAAACTGGTTCCGATTTTAATCGGCGTGGCTGCGGGCTATATTTTGGCTTTGGTGATGGGCTTGGTAGACACCGCCGCCATCGCGGCTGCGCCGTGGTTTGCCGTACCGCATTTTGAAACGCCGCAAGTCAACTGGCAGGCAGCGCTGTTTATGCTGCCCGTCGCCATCGCGCCCGCTATCGAACACATCGGCGGCATCATGGCCATCGGCAATGTAACGGGCCACAACTACACCAAAGACCCGGGCTTGGATAAAACGCTGGCGGGCGATGGCTTGGGCGTATGCGTGGCGGGTTTGATCGGTGGTCCGCCGGTAACGACTTATGGCGAGGTAACGGGCGCGGTGATGATTACGAAAAACAGCAATCCGGTCATTATGACTTGGGCGGCGATTTTCGCTATCGCTATGGCGTTTTTCGGCAAATTCAATGCTTTCCTCGCTTCCATCCCTCTGCCCATAATGGGTGGTATCATGCTGCTTTTGTTCGGCACGATTGCTTCTTTGGGCATTAAAACGCTGGTAGATGCAAAAGTGGATTTGATGCAGCCGAAAAATCTGGTGATTGTTAGCTCGGTTCTGACGGTTGGCGTCGGAGGCATGGCGGTTCATGTCGGTACGTTGAGTTTTGCCGGCGTCGGTTTGTGCGCCATTTTGGCAATCGTATTGAACTTCTTGCTACCGGATTCGAAGACGGAAAGTTGATTTGGCATTGCCATCGATAAGATAAAAAGGTCGTCTGAAATGGGGAATGCCTTGATTTCAGACGACCTTTTTTAGCAAAAAGATTTGATGTTGGAAAAATATAGTGGATTAACTTTAAACCAGTACGGCGTTGCCTCGCCTTGGCTCAAAGAGACATTCTCTAAGGTGCTGAAGCACCAAGTGAATCGGTTTCTGTACTGTCTGTACTGTCTTGCGGTTTCATCGCCTTGTCCTGATTTAAAGTTAATCCACTATAGTAATAGGTCGTCTGAAACGATATCCTTGCCATATAAATATATTGATATGTTAATATCCTATTTTTATTAAATAGGAAAGTAACCATGTTGCACAAAATCGGGATCATGAGCGCGTTGATTTTGGGTCTTGCCATGCCGGCCGCTGCCGAATGTTTGATTCAAAAAGATAGCATCGCAGGAATTAAATTAGGGCAGAACTTAAAGCAGGTAAAACATAAATTCCCGAAGGCGAAAATGGAGAGAGAAAGCGATCCCGAAGGTGTGGCGTATGTTGCCATTACACTGTCTAAAGACGTCATGGTTATCACCCATCAAGATGGAGACGACGATCCTGATGCGCCTATAAAACTCCATAAAAAAATTGATTCTTTGGAGACCTACTCTCCCGCCTGTCACACGGCTTCGGGGGTACATCCGGGCATGAAGATCAAAGATGCAGAAGCCAAGCTGGGTAAAGTCAAAAAAATCATAATGTCGGCAATCGAATCTCGTGAATACGCAATATTTACCCGCCACCCGCAAC
>NZ_KV800913.1:0-5310 GCF_001810355.1 Neisseria sp. HMSC074B07
TTTATGAGTGTCCAAGATTTGGGGGCCAGTTCACATTTCAGACGACCTTTTTTCTTTCTAGCTGTCCATATTTAACCGCAACCGCCGCATTTGCCGCAGCCGCTGCTGCAATCGCGTTTTTTCGGTTTGAATACGAATTTTCGCAAGAGGAAGAATACGCAGGCGAGCATAATCAAGCCGACGATAATATATTGAGTCATCACATTATCCTTGAAGTAATTTGGTAAACTACAAATGCGGCGAAGTAAGCCATCAGGAACAAATAGCCGGTAATCATCACCATATTTTTTGTGGATTTGGTTTCGCGTTTAATCACAGCCAATGTCGCGGCGCACATGGGGGCATACACATACCAAGCCAGGAAGGCGAAGGCGGTTGGCAAACCCCAGTTGTTGTGTATGATCGGAATCAGCGCGTTTTGTACGGCGTCTTCAGACGACGCGCTGACGGCATAGACCGTACCCAGTGCGGCAACGACGACTTCACGCGCGGCAATGCCCGGAATCATGGCGATACACATTTCCCAAGTGAAGCCCAGCGGGGCGAACAATGGTTGGATAGCGTGGCCGAGCATACCCGCGAGGCTGTAATCGATTGCTGCGCCTGTTGCGCCTGCGGGCGGTTGCGGCCAGCTTACCAAGCCCCACAAAACTACGGCAAGGGCGAAGATAATCGTACCGGCGCGTTTGAGGAAGGCTTTTACCCTGTCCCACAGGCTGGTCATAATGTGTTTGAAGTTGGGCGTGCGGAAAGTCGGCAGCTCCATTAAGAGCGGGAATTGCTGCACGTTGCCTTTCATACGCGCCAAGCGTTTCATGATATACGCTGCCAAGGCGGCAGACAGGATGCCTGCGAGATAGAGGATGAACAGCGTCAGTCCTTGCAGGTTGAAAATCCCGCCTACGGTGCGATTAGGAATGACGGCGGCGATAATCAGCGCGTAAACGGGCAGCCGCGCGGAGCAGGTCAGCAGCGGGGCGACGGCGATAGTAACGAGGCGTTCGCGCGGGTCATTAATCGTACGCGCCGACATCACGGCGGGAACGGCACAGGCGAAACTCGACAGGAGCGGGATAAACGAGCGTCCCGACAGACCGCTTTTTGCCATGAGGTTGTCCAACAAAAACGCCGCGCGCGGCAGGTAGCCTGAGTCTTCCAAAAGCAGGATGAAGGCGAACAAAATCGTAATCTGCGGCACGAACACCAACACGCTGCCCATACCGGCAATGACGCCGTTGACGAGCAAGTCGCTGAGGATGCCCGGCTCCATGTTGGCGCCTATCCATTCGCCCAGCGCGGTAAAGCCGCCTTCGATGGCGTCCATAATCGGCGCCGCCCATGTGTAAACCGCTTGGAACACCATAAACAGGATGACCAGCAGCATAATTATGCCCCAGACGGGGTGCAGCACGATGTCGTCGAGTTTTTTGTGCCATGCGGGCAGCGTCATCTGGGTGCGTACCACTTGTGCCAAAATCGATTCGACTTCTTGATAAAGTTTGTCGCTCTCCAGCGCCTCGAGCGTGCGTTCGGCAGAAGCGGGGTTGGCGGGGAAAGAGCGTTTGCGCGGCAGCTTCGCCACGGCTTCGCGTACCGCCTGTACGCCCGACGCGCTCACTGCAACTGTTTCCAAAACAGGTGCATCCAACAACTCGCTCAGTTTGGCCGCGTCGATATTCAAGCCCCTTCTGCGGGCGACGTCGCTCAAATTCAGCGACACCACCATAGGCAGTCCCAGCGTTTTCAGTTCCAAAATCATGCGCAGGGTCATACGCAGGTTGGTCGCGTCGGCAACGGCAATAATGGCATCGGGCGGAATGCCCATCTTGCCCACCATTACATCTTTTGCCACTGCTTCGTCGGGGCTGGTCGTGCGCAGGCTGTATGTGCCCGGCAGGTCGATAATGCGGACCGCCTCGTCGTCGAGGAAGGCACCCTCGCGCTTATCGACCGTTACGCCCGGATAATTGGCAACCTTAGCATGTGAGCCGGTCAAACCGTTGAACAAAACGGTTTTGCCGCAGTTTGGTGCACCAATCAAGGCAAAATAGCTTAGTTCCATGAATTGAACTCTCCTTTTTTGATTGTTTGATAAGTTTGGAGTGGGATTTGGGGAAAAGGTTTTGAAATTGTGTTTTCAGACGACCTAGGTCGTCTGAAAAGGATGGGGCGGTCAGATTAAATCCGCCTATGCCGCATTTTCAAAATAGAAGCCTGCCTGCGTGTACAGCGGTCAGCCGTCAATCACATGGCACATAATCTTTCCTGCTTCTTCCTGCCGCAACGAGAATTGCGACTGGTTGCCCAAACGTACGGCAAACGGACCGCGTCCGAATCCGCCGACGGCAATCACTTGCAACGGCATTCCACTTGAAAAGCCCAAGTCGGCAAGGCGGCGTGTAACCAGCGGGTCGAGTTCGCCGAAAGTCGAATTGGGGACGATGGAGTCGATGTGCGCGACTGCGCCTTTACTGAGTTTTGACAAAGGTATGGCAGACATAGTGTGTTTTACTTTCGTTGTCGATTGAAAAAAGAGACGGCAAGTAAAGACGAATCAGACACAGGGTAGCCAGAGGCATATCCCAACGCCCGTCCCCGCAAAAGAAGTAGTTTTGATTGTTTATCACTTTGTTTTATTATGATAATAAATCTTGTTAACATAAAAATCAAATACAAAGCGACCAAGTTCCTTATTTTCTGACGACATATTGCGACAAATCAAAGAAAGCGAATGATTCGTTGTGAAAGTCGGGAAGGGCTATTGATAAGGTTTGCATTTGGATGTTTGATAGGCGTAAAGAGAAAAGGAGCGAATGATGAAAATCTACACCGCCGCAGAAATGCGCGAACACGAGCAAATGGCAGTCGATAAAGGCACGACTTTCGAGCAACTGATGGAAAACGCGGGACAAGCCGCCGCCGCGGATTTGCTGCGCCGTTTCCCCGAAGCAGGACGCGCGTTAATCGTTTGCGGCAAGGGCAACAACGGCGGCGACGGTTTGGTCATCGCGCGCGTGTTGTCCGAAAAGGATTGGCAGGCGGATGTTGTTTTCGTCTTGGGAGATAAACTGTCGCCGCTGGCGCAGTTGAATCGCGAGCGTTTGAATCATTTAGACGGCGTCAGCTTTATCCGATCCGACGAACTGGAAGGTCGTCTGAAAACAGGTTACGGTCTCGTTATCGAAGGCATTTTCGGAACAGGCTTCAGCGGCGCATTGCCCGAAACAGCCGCCGCCGTCTGCCGCCTGCTGAACCAAGCCGACGGCTTCAAAATCGCGCTGGACATTCCGACCGGGCTGAACTGCGACACAGGCGAAGCAGATCAAGACACCTTCCGCGCCGACCTGACCTACGCCTTCGCCGCCTACAAACCCGCACATATGATCGACGCAGGCAAAGCATATTGCGGAGAGACCGTGTGTTTGGATATTGGGATAGAGTGAAAATATTTTATTGAGATGGCGATGTTCGCGGCTATTTCCAGCTTTGCGCCAAGTAAATGCCCAACGCCGTCAGCAGGAACGAGCCGAAAACATGCAGGCAGACCGCTGAAAACGCCGTCGCCCAGCGTTGCGCCTGCATAAGGGTGACCATTTCCAATGAAAAGCTGGAAAACGTCGTCAGGCTGCCGAGAAAACCGGTAATCAGCAAAAGCTTCCATTGTGGATTATCCAGCCATTCGGCGCAGATGCCGATTAAGAACGCGCCGATCCAGTTGGCGGCAAGCGTGCCAGCCGAAAACGGGACGGAGAGTGCGGCAAAGGCGAGAACGAGCAACCAGCGGGACAATGCGCCCAAAGCCGCGCCAAAAGCAATCGCCATGACGTTTTGAAACATATTGAAATCCGGAGACAAGAAATTAAAAGGGTAGGGTTGGGGATTTTAACCGTATTTTGAACAGGCAAACAAAGGGTCGTCTGAAAAGCATCTTAGGTTTTCACTTTGTTGAAACCATGCTTTCAGACGACCTTTTTTGCACCTTTCCTCCATTATATATAGCGGATTAAATTTAAATCAGGACAAGGTGAGGCAACGCCGTACTGGTTTAAATTTAATCCACTATAAAACAACATTTCCCTACATTGTCTGTCATTTGATGTTTGTTAAAAATTTTGCCGCCTATTCGTGTTACGCTTCGCAATCAATTTGATTTTTCAAGGGAAAGGAGCAGGATATGCCGTCATTGAGAACGCAAATCGCCGGTTTTTCTTTTGACAACTGTCTGATGAACGCCGCTGGTGTGGCGTGTATGACCGTGGAAGAATTGGAAGAAGTCAGGCAATCTGCCGCAGGCAGCTTCATCACCAAAACGGCGACGCTGGAAGCGCGTGCGGGCAATCCCGAGCCGCGTTACCGCGATGTACCGCTGGGCAGTATCAATTCTATGGGTTTGCCGAATCAAGGCATTGATTACTATCTGGATTATTTGCTGAGCCTTCAAGAATCGCATCCGGAGCGGACATTTTTCCTCTCGCTGGTCGGTATGTCGCCCGATGAAACACACACGCTGTTGAAAAAAGTGCAAAACAGCGGTTTTAAAGGCATTACCGAACTCAACCTTTCCTGCCCGAACGTCCCCGGCAAGCCGCAAATCGCCTACGACTTTGAAACGACTGAGCGGATTTTGGGCGAAGCCTTCGGCTATTTCGACAAGCCTTTGGGAATCAAACTGCCGCCATATTTCGACATCGTCCATTTCGACCAAGCGGCGGAAGTGTTCAACCGCCATCCGCTGAAATTCGTCAACTGCGCCAATTCCATCGGCAACGGCATGTATATCGAAGACGAATCCGTCGTGATCCGACCTAAAAACGGCTTTGGCGGCATAGGCGGCGAATACATCAAACCGACCGCGCTCGCCAACGTCCATGCGTTCTACCAAAGATTGAATCCGTCCATCCAAATTATCGGCACAGGCGGTGTTTATACGGGGCGCGATGCGTTCGAACATATCTTGTGCGGCGCGAGCATGGTGCAAATCGGTACGGCGCTGCATCAGCAAGGTATCGAAGTTTTCGAACGTGTTTCGCTTGGCTTGAAAGCCATCATGGCGAAAAAAGGCTATGAGAAGCTGGAAGATTTCAAAGGCAAACTGAAATATCTGGGGTAAGTCTGCTCAGATGAAGGGGAAAAGGTCGTCTGAAAACCATCATACGGTTTCAGACGACCTTTTATTACAAAACGGCTGCCGATAGGTTTCTTTGGAAAATTCGGATATCGGGGGAGGACGTTTTGATTGTTGTCATTTTGCTCATACGGCAGGCATCGAAATAGCGTGTATAGTGGATTAAATTTAAATCAGGACAAGGC
>NZ_KV800913.1:5410-22136 GCF_001810355.1 Neisseria sp. HMSC074B07
GCCGTACTGGTTTAAAGTTAATCCACTATAAAAGGCGTTTTAACATTTATCTCTATAAGCAGGTTTGTTACAATTTCGGGAAAATTTTAGTGGAACCGCAAAATGCTGATGAACTCATCCGCCATCCTCCCGCCCGCCATGCTCGGCATCCTCGGCGGCGGCCAATTAGGCAGAATGTTTACCGTTGCTGCCAAAACCATGGGCTACAAAGTAACCGTACTCGACCCCGATCCGAACGCGCCGGCGGCGGAATTTGCCGACCGCCATTTGTGCGCGCCGTTTGACGATCAAGCCGCTTTGGACGAGTTGGCAAAATGCGCGGCGGTTACCACTGAATTTGAAAACGTCAATGCCGACGCGATGCGCTTTCTGGCAAAACATACCAACGTTTCCCCCAGCGGCGACTGCGTTGCCATCGCGCAAAACCGTATTCAGGAAAAAGCGTGGATACGCAAAGCGGGATTGCAAACCGCGCCGTATCAAGCAGTTTGCCGTTCAGACGACATCAGCGAAGAAAGCGCGCAATTCCTGCCCGGCATCCTGAAAACGGCTACGTTGGGTTACGACGGCAAAGGTCAAATCCGCGTCAAAACAGTGGACGAACTCAAAGCCGCGTTTGCCGAACACGGCGGCGTGGATTGCGTTTTAGAAAAAATGGTGGATTTGCGCGGCGAGATTTCCGTGATCGTATGTCGTCTGAACAATGAAAATGTGCAAACCTTCGACCCCGCCGAAAACATCCACGAAAACGGCATCCTTGCTTATTCCATCGTCCCCGCGCGGCTGAGTGCCGACGTGCAGCAACAGGCGCGGCAAATGGCGCAACGCTTGGCGGACGAACTGGATTATGTCGGCGTATTGGCGGTGGAAATGTTCGTCGTCGGCGACACGCACGAATTGGTCGTCAACGAAATCGCCCCGCGCCCGCACAATTCCGGCCACCACACCATCGATGCCTGCGCCGCAGACCAGTTCCAGCAGCAGGTACGCATTATGTGCAACCTGCCGCCCGCCGATACCAAGCTGCTTTCTGTATGCTGCATGGCGAATATTTTGGGCGACGTTTGGCAGGAAGACGGCGGCGAACCGAATTGGCTGCCGTTGCAAAGCCATCCGAACGCGCACCTGCACCTGTACGGCAAAAAAGCCGCGCGGAAAGGGCGCAAAATGGGGCATTTCACCGTTTTGTCCGCCGATGCCGACACTGCTTTTGAAGCAGCGGGAAAATTACATCAAAGCCTTTGAATATAAAATATAATATCGGAAACAGCGTTCAGACGACCCCCTGTCTGTTTATGAAGAAAACGTCGTCTGAACACGCATTACAATACATCTTACAACACATCTTGCCATGAGCCTTCTGACCATACTCCGTCCCGCAGTCGCGCAAGACTGCCAAGCCATACACAATGCCCATCTGCACGCCGTCCAATATACCTGCATCCGCAGTTACGACGATAAAGTATTGCATGCGTGGGAAGCCCTGCTCGATATCGACAGCTACCTCGAAACCATTTCCGATCCCGGCAAAGCCTTTTGGGTGGTGGAATACAGGGGGACCATACAGGGTTTTTTCCAAGTGGACTTCAAAGAAGCCCAATTGGACGCGTTGTATGTCCATCCCTTCGTTCATAATCACGGCTTGGGTACAGCCTTGCTGCGCCGTGCCGAAGAACTTGCCCATCAGGCGGGTTTGAGCTTTTTGAAACTGTACGCCTCGCTCAACTCCGTTCCTTTCTACCGCTTGAACCACTACGAATCTTTGGGTTCCGCCGTATTGCAGTTGAACAAAGACGTCAAGGTCAAGTGCGAACTGATGCGCAAATATCTATAAGCCGTTTTCAGACGACCTGTACGGAACGCCGAGGTCGTCTGAAAATGAGTTTTTTCATGTTCAACCTCGAAATATCCTCATGATGAAAACAGATTTCCAATCCGCCTTGAAAGCATTAGGCAAGCAAGCCAAAAAAGAAGCCGAAGCGCGGGCGCAGGAGCAAGCCTTGGCGAAGAAGCGCGAGGAAGAAAATATCGATTTTGCCAAAGCCGTAGGTGCAGTAACGCCGCTGAAAACCGCGCCGCGCTATGAAGCGCCGCGTGATAAAACGCCCATCAAACCCCGTCCGAAAGAACAGGAAAGTTTGGCGGTCGAAGATTATTTTTATGTCGGCAGCGGCGCTTCTTGGGATGAACCGCCTGCTTCGTTCAGTAAAAACGGACAAGGTAAGAACGACTTGCAACGTCTGCGCAACGGGCATTATCCCGTAGTCGCCGATGTCGATTTACACGGCTACACGCAGGAAGAGGCACAACAGGTTTTAAACGAATTTATCAAATTTACCCAAAAGCGTGGCGTGTGTGCCGAAATCATCCACGGCAGCGGTTTGGGCTCGTCAGGCTATAAACCCGTTTTAAAAAACATGACGCGCCGCTGGTTAATGCAGCACCCCGATGTATTGGCTTATATCGAGCCGAGGGAAGGCAATGACGGCGCTGTACGCATTTTGTTGAAGCGCAGGCACAGGGAAGATGAAGAATAGTTTTGTGCTAGATTGATTGCGCTGCGGCAATATTGTCTTGAGTGCAATCTACCGAACCATGTCAAAGGTCGTCTGAAACTGGGATTAGGGTTTCAGACGACCTTTTCGATTTTGGCAAATGCTGAAATTCTGCTTACGGCAAGAGCTTGCCCGGATTCATGATGTTGTGAGGGTCAAGCTGGACTTTGATGGCGCGCATCAGGGCGATTTCGGACGGAGTGCGGACGCTGGGGAGCCAGTGTTTTTTGATGGTGCCGATACCGTGTTCCGCCGCGATGGTGCCGTGGCAGGCGAGGATGTGTTCATAGACGATGGTGTTGACGGCATCTTCGTAGCGGTAAGCATCGTTGCTCAAAACGTCGGGCAGAAAGGTGTTGTAATGCAGGCTGCCGTCGCCCAAATGTCCGAAGCAGACAATTTGTATGTCGGGAAAGCGGGTTTCCAGGGCGGGTGCGCATTGACGGACAAAAGTAGCGACTTGGGCAATCGGGACGGCGATGTCGTGTTTGATGCTGGTACCGAGCTTGCGTTGGGATGCGGAAATGTTTTCACGCAGCGCCCACAGTTCGAGGCGCTCTTGTTCGGATTGCGCGATGATGCTGTTTTCTTTGCCGTTTTGATAGAGAAACTCGGCAAGTTTTTCATCGAGTGAGGCATCGGGAACGGAGTCGGTCAGTTCGAGCAGAACGTGCCAGTTTGCATCGGTCGGCTGTTTAAGACGGCTGAACTCGGAAGACAATGCCAAAGCGTAGCGGCTGATCAGCTCGAAACTGGTTAGACGTTCGGCAAAATGCCCTTGTACGGCTGTTAAAAGCTGTACGGCAGATTCGATGTCATCCAAACCTACCCACGTGGTGGCTATGGTTTGCGGGCGGGCGAAGAGTTTGAGCGTGGCGGCGGTGATAATGCCGAGCGTACCTTCGCTGCCGATAAAAAGGTGGCGTAGGTCGTAACCGGTGGTATTTTTGTGCAGTGGTTGGAGATGGGAAACAAGTTCGCCATTGGGTAGGACAACTTCCAAACCCAATACCAAGTCGCGCATACTGCCGTAGCGTAAAACGTTTAATCCGCCGGCGTTGCAGGCAATATTGCCGCCGATTTCGCACGAACCTTCACTGGCAAGACTGAGAGGAAACAGCCTGCCTGCTTCGGCTGCCGCTTTTTGGACATTTTGCAGGATTACGCCCGCCTCGACGGTGATGCTGTTATCGGCAAGGTTGATTTCGCGGATGCAGCTGATTTTGGAGAGATTGAGCAGTACGCCGCCGGAAGCTACCGCTGCGCCGCACAAACCGGTATTGCCGCCCTGCGGGGTAACGGGGATACGGTTTTCAAAACAAAACCGCATGATTTCTTGTACATTTTCTATGGAATGCGGTTGCAAGATGATGTCGGGCTCGGAAACAAAACGGCGACGCTGGTCGTTTAGAAGAGCTGGAGTGGCTTCGAGGATTTCGGCGGAAGAAAGGAATTCAAGAAAGCGGTCGTACAGATTGGACATGGCGGGAAGCAGGAATGGTTTATATGTGTACGGGGATTATATAGTGGATAAGGGGCGCGAAAAACGGTAAAGGTCGTCTGAAAAATAAAAAAGCAGGATACAATCCGTATCCTGCTTTTTTAACTGTAAAAATATTATTTTGCAGCAGAAGCGGCAGAAGCAGCAGCTGAGCTGGCAGCAGAAGCAGCACCAGTTGCAGCAGAAGCAGCGGTATTAGCTGCAGAAGCGGCAGTGTTGGCAGCAGAAGCAGCGGTGTTAGCTGCAGAAGCGGCTTCAGTTGCAGAGGAAGCGGCAGAAGCAGCACCGGTTGCAGAAGAAGCGGCAGAAGCAGCAGTTTCAGAAGCACCGGAAGCGGTAGGAGCAGCAGTATCAGCGCCTTTGTTACAAGCAGCCAAAGCCAAAGATAACAGAGCAGCAGCAATCAGAGATTTTTTCATTTTGAGAACCTTCTTTAAATCGATTTAAGTAGAACAAAACAACAAAACGACATATAAGTCGTTTCATTTAGAGTAAAAATTCATTGCTGAATTTCCTGCATTATGCCCCACAGGGTGCTTCGGTGCAACGATACGGACGAATTAGTAATTTTTAATCAATCTGAAATGGACGAAAGACGGGGGTGAAACTAGTCCGCATTGGCTGTTATTCAATGTACATTTGAAATAAATTGTATAGTAAAATTTATTTATTTCATGCGTTTACATTTGAATAATGCGCTACGGGCCTTTGTTTTCAATCGGTTTAAATGAAATGCGGGCAGTTGTTGCGCATAAAAGCAAAAAGTTGTAAAAAAGTTACACGGATATAAAGATTATCAAAATTTACGCTTTTGCGTGCAATATGTTAAATATTGTGCGTATTAATTTATAATTGTTAGTTTTGATAATTTTGCGATAAATCTCCGTGCATGACGGCGGTGTGTTAGAATGCTTCAGATTTGTTGGCAGAGGGTTGTCAATAAAGAAAACCTGTTTTGATAAACGGTCATGATAAAGGATAAAAAATGGCTATTGAAAAAAATTCTGTGGTTTCGCTTCACTATGAAATGTACGATGCGGACAACCAACTGCTGGACAAAACCGAAGAACCCATCGTCTATCTGCACGGTGGATATGACGGCATTTTCCCTTTGGTGGAAGAAGCTTTGCACGAGAAAAACGTCGGCGATACCGTTGAAGTCGCGCTGTCACCCGATGACGCTTTCGGCGAGCAAGATCCCAGCCTGGTGCGTATTGAAGATGTCAGCGTATTCCCTGTCGATGTGGAAGTAGGCATGATGTTTGAAGCCGATGATCCTGAAACCGGCGACGTCTTGATTTACCGCGTAACCGACGTGGCGGACGGCAAAGCCGTAGTTGACGGCAACCATCCGCTTGCCGGCATGAAAATCTTGTTCAAAGCGACAGTTGACGGCGTGCGCGATGCGACTGAAGAGGAAATCGCACACGGCCACGTTCACGGCCCGCACGGTCATCATCACTAATTAAGTTGATTGACAATCTAAGAGGTCGTCTGAAAACAGGATTGGGTTTCTGTTTTCAGACGACCTTTTTGTATTTTGCTAAGAATATTGCTGTGGTATGGCATCGCTTAATGGATTAATCTTCGGCATAAAATTCATATATGTCGGTTTCACTCCGGGTAAAAACCAGAGCCAATTTACCTTCAGGTATTCTTTTTTGGGACATGCTGCCGATGCAGATTCCTAGGCTTGGAAAGGTGAGGTAATGTTTTCCTTCGAGAAAATGATGTTCGTTTTTTAGTTTTTCTATGCTCTCAGTTTCAAAGAGATTCAAGCCGTTGAAAATAGGATATGTGTATTGATTGCAAGTGACGGCAACCAGCCTGTTTTCCTTATATTGTAATTCGCACGAACCTCGTGTTTCAAAAGTACATCCTAAGATGTTGTGTTGCAATACTCTTTCTGCTTTGCCGAATTCGGCAATGATTTGTTGCATGGTATTGCCGAGTTTGAAAAATTTACTATTTGTTTCTACGCCTTCAAAGGATGAGATTTTTACTTCATGAGGTTCTGCTTCCGAAGGTTTCTTTTTGACTTTATTTTGCCAAAAATCTGTCAACTTAGTTTCTTCTTTGGCAAAAACGATGGCGGCTTTGCCCTCCGGTATGCGTTTTTGACTCATACCACCAATGCAGATACCGAGTTCAGGAAAGGTAATATACGATTTTTCTTCAATAAAATCATTCTGCTGCTTGATTTTTTCTAGGTTTTCGGCTGTAAAGAAGTTTAAGCCGCCAAGCATGGGGTTGGTATGTTTGTTGCAAATGACGGCAACAAGTTTGTCTGCCCTATATTTTAATTCACAGGCAAACCTGTACTCTGTGCTGATATTCAAAAGGTTGTTTTGCACCACTTCGCTGGCCTCTCCAAATTCGGCGATAATTTGCTCATTGGTTTTACCAAGCTCAAAAAATTTGTCGCCTAAATCCACGCCTTTAAAAGGGATAATCTGAAACTTGTTTACCGTCATTTTGATTGCCTCATTTTTTAAATGGTGATTGCCTAAGCATTATTCGATGGCAAGCTGAGCCAGTTCGTCTTTCGTGAATGCTTCCAGCAGAATATACGCTGCGTCGATAAAGCGGTATTTTTCTTTGGGCAGTCTTGAGATAAAGGTTTCGTAGGGTAGCTCGGTGAGCGAACCGTTATCGTTGGCAAAAATCAATGTCCAGCTGCTGATATCGTTGTTGGATATATCCGGATCCTCGCCGTATTCTATTTCGGGTTTGTAGGGCAGAATAGTGGGTAGTTCAGGGCTTAAGGCATAAAAACCGATGAGTTCACCTGTGTCACTTTTCTCCCCAATCATTTGCCGAGCGGAATAGACATCCAGCCATTGGGTTTCACGCATCAGGCGGCTGAAGGCTGCGAGTGGGTCGTTGTCGGCTAGAATTTTGTCGCGAATCTCTTTGTTCAGTGCCACAGGGCGGGTAACGCCGTAGAATTTATAGTTTTGTATTTCGTCTTCATCTTCAAAAGGCACCATGGATATACCGGCCTGTATGTCTGGTTTGAAATCGAAGGTTTGGATGGTGTCGGCAGTGAAGGTTTCACCGGTTTCGCAGGTAATCGGTTGTTTGAGCGCGCGGGCTAAATCGGCGAGATATTGCAGGGCAATTTGCCAGTCTTCCAAAGTGCTGGGCGTGAATTGCCGCACAGCGTATTCCTGTGTGTCTTCATCAAAGGATAATTCAAATCCCCTACCGCTTTTTTCGTTCACGCCAAGCAGCAGACATTCGAAGTCGGATAACGGCATGGCTTGAAATTGCTTTAAATCAAAATCTTCATCGTGTTCATCAAATGAAAATTGTGCCAGCGGCTGCAATGAAAGCTGGAAACATTCCTGCACTGTTAATACAGGCAAGCGGCTAAATAGCTTTTTGGGATTTTTGATGTAAAAAGAAATGCTCATCGGAATATCCTTTCCAAATTTTGGCGGTATTTAGCCGTTATTTGTAGACAGTTTGTACAATGAAATTAATGCAGGCTGTTTTAAGTTTTCAGACGACCTCGGATTTTTTGTGACTGTTAAACGGCAAAATGGTCGTATCCGTCATCGATTTTTACACAGGCGCGTTGAGGGTGTGGCTTCGTCGCCTGCCGTACCTTCGGTGTAAACGGTGCCGCCAGCCTGCAACACAGCACTTTTACCCGCCCTACCAGAATCCCTGTTGCTGCCCAACCATATCGGGCGGCGACTGCATATACGTCCGCACAAAATCAAAGAAATCGCGGCTGATTTCAAAATGTCCGTAACGCAGCATGGAGGCGTATTTTTTCCATTCGGGATGCGTGCGGATGATGTCTATCGGGCAGTTGCGGCGGGTTTCGGCATACTCCACATTGCGGCGGAAGGGGATGAAGGTCTCGCTCATTTGGAACGGATAGGCGGTATCGTCCGTAATTTGCCCGAATGCGGTAAAGGCTTGCAGTTTTTCCGTGCCGTCCATGCGGATTTTCGGGCTGTAATAAAGCAGCCAGTCGCCGCGCTTCATGCGGTTGAGCGGTGCGGCTTTGCCGTGGCACACTTGGCAGAACCCGCCTGCCACGCCGCGCAGGACGTGTTCTTGGGATACGGTACCAATCCAATATTTCGTCATTATTGTCTTTCTATCGGTTGCGGATTTGAAGCTGCCTACACTTGGGTTTTCCGAAAGTGCAGGCTGCTTTTTGGGGTTTCAGACGGCATTCAGGCTGCTTGAAAACGCCTATCCTACCCTACGCGCCGCTGTCCAACGCCAGCCGCATCACCGACACGGTTTCGCCGTTATGCGGCCGCGTTTCAATTTCGCGCCAGCCGTATTTGGCGTACACCGCCTGCACGTCGGGCGTGTAAAGATAGAGTTCGGGCAGGCCGAGCCGCTGCGCTTCAATCAGGGCGTGTTCCATCAGATGCCTGCCCACGCCGCGCCCGCGTGCTTCGGGCAGCACGAACACGTCGCCCAGCCAGTATTCGTATTGCGGCAGCGCGGCGATGTCGTGCCGTTTCAGCGCGGCTGAACCGAGCAGTCGCCCACCGTCCACCGCCAGCCAGGCAAGCGGCAGGTCATTGCCTTCCAAGCAGCGGGCGTAATAGGCGCGGATTTTTTCCACATTCTGCCACGGGGCGAAATCGTGCCATTCGGCGTGCAGGGCGTGGGCGAGGGTGTCGATGTGC
Organism: Neisseria sp. HMSC074B07; assembly: GCF_001810355.1. Classification (NCBI taxonomy): domain Bacteria; kingdom Pseudomonadati; phylum Pseudomonadota; class Betaproteobacteria; order Neisseriales; family Neisseriaceae; genus Neisseria; species Neisseria sp. HMSC074B07. Next base: position 14,128 of record NZ_KV800913.1, read on the forward strand.
TGCGGCTGTTCCGCTAGCGGGACGATATTTATCGGTGAGGTGGTCTCCAAGGGCTTTCAGGCTACCTGAAAACGGTGTGGGTTATGCCGCGTGGGCAGAAGTATTCTGTCTGATAAAGTCCAGCAGCATTGCACCAACATCGTCCTGCGGGCCGCCGATGCTTAATGCTGTGGAAAGGTGGTTGTGGTGCGGCAGTTCGCGCAAGTCGGCCTGCGGGCAGGCATCGCGCAAAGCCTGCGCCTGCTGCCGGAACAGCGGCGGGTCGTATTGCGAGACAGTGTAAAGCGCGGGCACGCGGATTCGGCCGAGTTGCGGCAGATTGCCGGTGCGTTCGGACGGCGCGCCGTAATAGGAACTGATGCCCGGGTGCGTGCCTGCTGACGGCGGGTCGTAAATCCCCGAAAACATGATTACGCCTGCAACCGGCAGCGGCACGTTTTGGCGTTGCCCGAAGGCGAGTGCATCGGCAACATGGGCCGCGCCTGCAGACTGCCCGACAAGCCAAATCCGCGCATCGGGCCGTTCGCGGTGCAGCAGACCGACAACGCTGGTAATGTCGTCCCGTGCATCAGGATAGGGATGGTCGGGGGCAAGGCGGTAGTCGGGAACGACGGCCTGCATTCCACTGGCTTCCGCCCATGCGCCGATATTGGCGAAAAACGGGCTGTCGGGGTTGCCTTTGCTGCCGGCAACAAAGCCGCCGCCGTGTATATAGACGATGATGTCCGATTTGTCGGGCAGGCCGTAGCGGTCGAATTTCTGGTGTTTGTGCCCACCGTAGGCAAGGTCGCGCCGGACGTGTTCGGGCGAAGGGGCTGTGGGGGCAAGCAGTTGGTAGGTTGCTGCAACAAATTCTGGGGAGAGGCTGCCGCCGTGTATCCGGTCTAAGGCGGCGATTTGGGTTTGCTGTCCGGGAGTCATGGGATTCTTTCGGGTGGGTGGGGACAGGGTTTCAGGTTGCCTGAAAAACCTTACTCGTCTTCGGTCAGGTGGCAGACGAAACCGGCGAAGCTGTCTGCACTGTATTCTTCCGTCAAATCGTCCTGATAGATATTGATGACGGGTGGTTCGCCGTTTGCGCCGGTGTTGCGGTAGTCCAGCGCGAAAAAGCTGTGTCCGTTGTCTTCTTGGGCGAAAAAGTGCAGGCTGCTTTTCGGTTTTCAGACGACCTACGATACCGTATGGTCGTCTGAAACCTTTATTGCCGTACTGTTTTACCGTTCGATTTGGCTTACATCCCGCACCGCGCCTTTGTCGGCTGAAGTCGCCATGGCGCCGTAGGCGCGCAGGGCGGCGGAGACGTAGCGGTCGCGGTTTTCCGGTTTCCACGCTTTGCTGCCGCGCGCTTCCATTTCGGCGCGGCGGGCGGCGAGTTCTTCGTCGGACACTTTCAGGTTGATGCTGCGGTTGGGGATGTCGATTTCGATGGTATCGCCTTCGTGCACCAAGCCGATGGCGCCGCCTTCCGCCGCTTCGGGCGAAGCGTGGCCGATGGACAAACCTGATGTACCGCCGGAGAAACGTCCGTCGGTCAGTAAGGCGCAGGCTTTGCCGAGGCCTTTGGATTTCAGGTAGGAAGTCGGATACAGCATTTCCTGCATGCCCGGTCCGCCTTTCGGGCCTTCGTAGCGGATGATGACGATGTCGCCGGCGACGATTTGGTTGCCCAAAATGCCTTCGACGGCGGCTTCCTGGCTTTCAAACACGCGGGCGCGGCCGGTGAATTTGAGGATGCTCTCGTCCACGCCTGCGGTTTTTACCACGCAGCCGCGTTCGGCGATGTTGCCGAACAAGACCGCCAAACCACCGTCTTGCGAGTAGGCGTGTTCGACATTGCGGATGCAGCCTTTTTCGCGGTCGAGGTCGAGGGTTTTCCACATGCGGTTTTGCGAGAACGCTTGGGTGGTGCGCACGCCACCGGGCGCGGCTTTGAAGCGTTCGATGGCGTGGGTGTTTTCGGGATTGGTCACGTCCCATTGTTCAATCGCGTCTTTCAGCGTCGGCGCGTGGATGGTGTACACGTCGGTGTGCAGTTTGCCCGCTTTGTCCAATTCTTTCAGGATGGCGAAAATGCCGCCTGCGCGGTGCACGTCTTCCATGTAGTAGTCGTGGTTGTTGGGCGCGGTTTTACAGATGCAGGGCACGACGCGGCTTAAGCGGTCGATGTCGGCCATTTTGAAATCCACGCCGGCTTCGTTGGCAACGGCAAGCAAATGCAGGATGGTGTTGGTGGAACCGCCCATGGCGATGTCCATAGTCATGGCGTTTTCAAACGCTTTTTTGGTGGCGATGCTGCGCGGCAGTACGGTTTCGTCGTCTTGCTCGTAATAGCGTTTGGTGATTTCGACAATCATGCGGCCGGCTTCGAGGAACAATTCTTTGCGGCCGGCATGGGTGGCGAGGTAGGAGCCGTTGCCGGGCAGGGACAGGCCGAGCGCTTCGGTCAGGCAGTTCATGGAGTTGGCGGTGAACATGCCGGAGCAGGAGCCGCAGGTCGGGCAGGCGTTTTGTTCAACTTCTTCGACTTGCTGGTTGCTGACATTGTCGTCCGCCGATTCAATCATGGCGTCAATCAAGTCCAAGCGGCGTTCGGGCTGGATGTTTGCCACGCCGATGACTTTGCCCGCTTCCATCGGACCACCGGAAACGAAGATGGTCGGGATGTTCAGGCGCATGGCGGCAATCAGCATTCCGGGGGTGATTTTGTCGCAGTTGGAAATGCACACCAACGCGTCGGCGCAGTGGGCGTTCACCATGTATTCGATGGAGTCGGCAATCAAATCGCGGCTGGGCAGGGAGTACAGCATGCCGCTGTGTCCCATGGCGATGCCGTCGTCGATGGCGATGGTGTTGAATTCTTTGGCGATTGCGCCGGCTTTTTCGATTTCGCGGGCAACCAGCTGGCCCATGTTATGCAGATGGACATGGCCGGGCACGAATTGGGTGAACGAGTTGGCAACGGCGATGATGGGTTTGCCGAAGTCGGTTTCCATCACGCCGGTGGCGCGCCACAATGCGCGTGCGCCCGCCATATTGCGGCCGTGGGTGGAGGTTTTGGAGCGGTATTCTGGCATGGGGTATTCCTCAGAGGGGTGGTATTTTGAAAGACGAGCCGTCTGAAATAAAGGTATCGACTTGAGCAACCTTTGTTTCAGACGGCCTTTAGACCGGTATTTTATATGAAATACCGCATAATAAGAAATGCTTTAAGGCAAACGAAAGGTCGTCTGAAACAAGGTTTCGACTTTGCGAAAACTGTTTTTCAGACGACCTTGATGGCAGGGGGGATTTATTAATCGAACTTATCCGGTTCGTACAATTCATCCCTACGCAGCTTGAGATAGCGGGTAACTAGCTACAATCCCAGCTATATGCTACTTTGGAAAAATCTAGTTTGGCTAAATCGTCGGGGTGAATGAAGAAACCGCCCACACCCAGGTCTCCCCATATGATTTCTATCCCGTCCTCCCATTCACTTTGCAGTTGGAACAGCAGGATATAGTCTTTCAATTCATCGTGCTCTTCGCGTGGGTCATTTTGGGTGAAATCAGGGTAACCGCCTATCTGGTGGCCACCACTGAAGCTTTCCATGACTTCATATTCCAAATCTTCATTGCTGTGAATCTGCCAGAAATTTTCGTTCTTACCGCCTTCATACCTTTCCAAAATTTGTGCGAAACGGTAGTCGCTGCAACTGACAAGCTGCGTTCCCTGTTCGAACGACATGGCAAAGGACTGTTCGGGATTATGCGGCAGGCCGAATTCTTCGCCGTAGTAATGCGGATAATCCGATTGCTGGAGGCTGTCGTCTTCCACTACGTCGGCATGATAAATTACGCGGAAGCCGTCATTGTTGAGCAAATTATCCAGATCGCAGCCGTATAAATCGTCACTGTGGATGAAAAACTGCAACAGACCTTGTCGGGGAAAATTCTCCAGCGGTGGTGTTTGGGCGAAGTTGATTTGTGCCAACAGCGTGAGCGGATCACCATTTGCCGTGTGTGGATATTCGGCACCGAGCGGCAAATAGGGAGCGCCTCCGACTTTGCTGTCCCAGCGGCGCAGGCTGCTTTTGTTTGCAGGTGACAGCTTGATGCGGACAACGGGTTTTTCAGTAGACAAAAGCTGCTGCCGATAGGGGGCGATGAGCGGATTTTCCCAGTTTATCATTTCATTTTCCTTTTAATTTTTCAGTGAATTAACGATATAAAGATTGTCTGAAACCACATTATTGTCAAACCGAAATCAATTTTCAGACGACCTAAAAACTTATACTTTTCTGGTTTTCATGGCTCATTTCAAAGCCGTTTTCCAGTCCAAACCACCAAGGGAGGGGACTTGGGTGATGCTGTGGTCGGCAAGGTTGATGGCGGTCAGTTCGCCGCCCCAAAGCGCGCCGGTGTCGAGGGAAAGGATGTTGTCGGTGTTCATAAAGCCCAGCGACGACCAGTGTCCGAAGACGATGGTGTGGCTGAGGTTTTGCCTGTCGGGGGCTTTGAACCAAGGGCGAAGGTTCGGGGGCATTTTTTTGAGGGTGGATTTGTAGTCGTAATCGAGTTCGTTTTTCAGCGTCAGCGCGCGCATTCGGGTGAAGACGTTGAGAATCATGCGCAGGCGGTCATAGCCGGTCAGATCGTCGCGCCATTCGGCAGGTTTGTTGCCGTACATTTTGGAGAAAAACTTTTTGTATTTTTTGCCGCGCAGTTCGGCTTCGGTTTCGCTGGCGAGCAGTTCGGCGCGGGCGATGGTCCACTGGGGCAGGATGCCGGCGTGAACCATAACATGGCGCACGCCTTTGATCAGCAGGGGCTGGAAGCGCAGCCAATCGAGCATTTTTTTGCTGTCGGGGTGTTGGAGGATGGGGGTGATGGTGTCGCTGCGCTTGATCGTGCCTTCGCCGTAGCCGACGGCAAGCAGGTGCAGGTCGTGGTTTCCGAGAACCATGCGGACGCTGCTTTCGTGTTCCATGCAGAATTGGAGGACTTCGAGGGATTTGGGGCCGCGGTTGACGATGTCGCCGACGAGCCAGAGGGTGTCTGTACCGTGGTTGAAGTTGATTTTGTCGAGCAAAAGGGTGAGTTCGTCGAAGCAGCCTTGAATATCGCCGATTGCGTAGTGTGCCATTGTTGTTATTGTCCGATAGTGTGTGGTGTTTCAGACGACCTTTGGCTTGTGGGAGGTCGTCTGAAAACGGGTTGCGTGTCTTATGCGTTCAGTACCAGCACGGCTTCGGCTTCGACCTGCACGCCTTTGGGCAGGGAGGCGACACCGACGGCGGCGCGGGCGGGGAAGGGTTCTTGGATGAACTCTGCCATGACTTCGTTGAAGACGGCGAAGTTGGCGAGGTCGGTCAGGTAGGCGTTGAGTTTGACGATGTCGCCCAGCGTGCCGCCTGCGGCTTCGGCAACGGCTTGCAGGTTTTTAAAGACTTGGTGGGCTTCGGTACGGAAGTCTCCGTTGCCGACAACGGTCATGGTGGCGGGATCGAGGGGGATTTGACCGCTCATGTAAACGGTGTCGCCCGCGCGCACGGCTTGGCTGTATGCGCCGATGGCGGCGGGGGCTTTGTCGGTGTGGATGATGGTTTTGGACATGATTTTCTCCTGTTGTCGGGGTCGTCTGAAAGATGGAAGCTTTGATGAAAACGGTGTCGATTATCGTATAAAACCGAGTGATTGTGTAGGGTATGGATATTTTCAGACGACCTTTGGTTAAATAAATTTGAATGAGAATAGAATTATAGTGGATTAACTTTAAACCAGTACGGCGTTGCCTCGCCTTGGCTCAAAGAGACATTCTCTAAGGTGCTGAAGCAGGTTCCGTACTATCTGTACTGTCTGCGGCTTCGTCGCCTTGTCCTGATTTAAATTTAATCCACTATAGATCGTATATACTTCGATCGTTTGCGAAAACCGCCCGAAGCTTGGACGCTTCGGGCGGTTTCGTTATGGAGGGATGCGAGAATTAGAATTTCACGCGGACGCCGGTGGAAAATTCGTGAGCGTGTACTTTCAAGCCGTCGAATTTGCCCAAGTGGTTGTAGCGGTAGCCGGCGTCCAAAGCGACGTTTTCGGTAATGTCATAACCTACGCCTGCCAATACGCCTACGCCGGTTTTAGTTTTGCGGATCGATTCAGTCTCATGAAAATTCACACTGCGGTAATCGTCGTCATAAGAAAAGCGGTTGATGCCTACGCGTGCGCCGACATAAGGTTTGACTGGGGAATTTAAGTTGAAATCATAAATGGCGGAAACGCCGACGCTTTGGAGTTTGATTTTCGAGTCGAGTGTGTAATTCCGACCCTGTTCATGGTCTTTTAAAGTTTTATAGTGGGTGTAATCAGCAGCGACACGAAAATCACCGAAATCATATCCGGCAGACAGGCGCGGGCTGAAGCCTTTGCTACTGGTCTTGCCACCTTCATCGTTGGTTTTAAGGGTTGAGTGGCCAAGATCGCCTTGAATATAGAAACCACGGCTGTCATCTGCCAGCGCAACGGTTGAGATGGAGAGGGCAATCAGGGTAGTCAGAATTTTTTTCATGTTTGTTTCCTTGCAACGGAATAAGGGGTATTACCGCCGAATATTTATTCAAGACCGACGGTTATCTCAATTGTATTTTATTATGATAAAACAAACAAGATAAAAACTGTCTGTCATGGTTTTCGTTAGCAGCCTGCGGATGTTACGGTTTGGCGTAACAAGGTCGTCTGAAAAAATCCAATCTTACAAAAAGCATTGCAACAAATCGTTTAAAAACAACCGTCCCCGTTCGGTCGGGCGGAACACGGTCGGATCGGTTGCCAACAAACCTTTTTGTCTTGCCGTTTCGATTTGCGCCATGATTTTGGCGGCGGGTACGCCCGTGCGTTCCTGCAACATTGCGGCGGGTACGCCGTCAGTCAGGCGCAGGGCGTTCATCATGAATTCGAACGGCAAATCTTCGGCGGCGACGGTTTTGCGTTCAACAGCTTCACTCGGCTGACTTTGCATTAAGGCGAGGTAGTCGTTGGGATGGCGGCGGCGGACGGTGCGCTCGATGCGGTCGGGGTAGGAGATTTTGCCGTGCGCGCCCGCTCCTATGCCCAAATAATCGCCGAACTGCCAGTAGTTCAAATTGTGGCGGCACTGCATGGCGGGTTTCGCAAAAGCCGATGTTTCGTAGTGGACAAAACCCGCGCCTTCCAGCGCGCCGTGTACCGCGTCTTCGATGTCGAGGGCGGCTTCGTCTTGCGGTAAACCTTTCGGCGGCGTATGGCCGAACGGCGTGTTCGGCTCCATCGTCAGATGATACGCGCTGATGTGGGTCGCGCCCGTGGCGATGGCGGTTTGCACGTCGTCCAATGCCGTCTGAACAGTTTGGTTCGGCAGGGCATACATCAAGTCGATATTGACTTTATCAAATAATTTCAAGGCAGTGGCTATGGCGGTTAAGGCTTCTTTGCCGTTGTGGACGCGCCCCAGCCGTGCAAGCATATCGTCGTTGAAACTCTGCACGCCAATAGAAAGCCGCGTGATACCCGCATCTTTAAATCCTTGAAATTTCTCAATTTCAAACGTACCCGGATTGGCTTCCAACGTAATTTCCGCTTCCGGCTGCAAGCGCAACAGCGAACGCACGCCGCTCAACAAACGGTCAATCGATTCCGCCTGAAACAGGCTGGGCGTACCGCCGCCAAAAAATATCGTTTCTACCGGTCTGCCCCATATATTGGGCAATTCAAGCTGCAAATCGGTCAGCAGCGCGTCGATATAGGCGGCTTCGGGCAATCCGTTTTTCAGGCTGTGGGAATTGAAGTCGCAATACGGACATTTTTTGATGCACCACGGGATGTGGATATAGAGCGACAGGGGCGGCAGGGCGGTGAGTTGTCCGGGGCGTTGGAAAGTGATTTGGGTCATGGTGTGTTTTTTGGGATTGAGGTCGTCTGAAATTTTTTCAGACGACAGTTGCGGTATTATATAGTGGATTAATTTTAAATCAGGACAAGGCGACGAAGCTGCAGACA
>NZ_KV800913.1:22236-22868 GCF_001810355.1 Neisseria sp. HMSC074B07
GCAACGCCATACTGGTTTAAAGTTAATCCACTATGAGTTTCGTGTCAGATGGTTTTATTGGCCCGCTGCAAGGATACACCATATTGTTTCGATATTTTTTCAAAATCGGCTGTGTCTTGTTGCGGGATGATGATAAAGGTGTAGTAGTCGCCTCCCGTGTCTGCACTATAAAGTACCGCCCCGGCGGCTTCAAATAAGGGATATACAGCCCTTGCCAGCTCATCGGGCAGATCTTCTTCAAGCTGCTGTTCGGTCCAATTCAGGACGACATTAAAACGTTGCGCCATTTCTGCGATGCAGTCAATAAAACTTTCTCCGTCTTTCCAATCAACGGAAAACAGATGTGTGTAGTCTTCGAGGTTATTGTGTAGGATGAAGCCTTCGGTTAAGAGGTTTTTAAATACGGCGGTTTCGTTATTTTCTTCCTGCGTGTTATTTTCCCCATCTTCATCTTCCTCTATTAAGTCTTGATGGATATTTTCGATAATGATGCCAACGGTTTCCGGCCGGTCGCGGTAAATGACATCCAGCCAATGCCGGAAAAGTGTTTCATGATTTTTTAATGGGCGGAACATTGTGTAAATAAACAAACAGAGATCTTTGCAAAATTCCCCAAAATCCCCTAAATTCCC
>NZ_KV800914.1:0-204 GCF_001810355.1 Neisseria sp. HMSC074B07
GGTCCTTGGATTCGGATTTCAAGTGCAACACTAGGGTACCAGTGGTTGGAACAGATTTAAGAATAAAACACTTGGCGTTTCGTAGCCAAGTGTTTTTCTTGGCCGGTGGTTCAACTCATCTTGAACCCTGCGTATCTCCCGATCGCTGATATTTCGGAAATCGGTTTGTTTGGGGAAATATTGCCGGATGAGTCCATTGGTGTT
>NZ_KV800915.1:0-7891 GCF_001810355.1 Neisseria sp. HMSC074B07
CTGTTGGGGGAAAAGGAATTTTGCAAAGGTCTCTGTTTAAACGAAACGGAAATGACGGTAAACCCGATCACGCCCACAATGACAAAAAGGTCGTCTGAAACCTAAATTGGTTTTCAGACGACTTTTTTATAGTGGATTAACTTTAAACCAGTACAGCGTTGCCTCGCCTTGCCGTACTATCTGTACTGTCTGCGGCTTCGTCGCCTTGTCCTGATTTAGTTAAGCCACTATAGTTCAAGCCGGTTGGCTTATTTGTTGAAGAAAACCAGCGTCCACGGCAAGACGTAGGCTTGCAGCAGGGTCAACAGGCCGACGAAGGTACAGAAAATCAAGCTGTGTTTCACGGTGAAGCGGAACAGGTTGGATTCTTTGCCTTCCAGACCGACTGCCGCGCAGGCGATAGCGATGGATTGCGGCGAAATCATTTTGCCGGTTACGCCGCCGGTGGTGTTGGCTGCAACGGTCAGTTCGGGTACGACGTTGATTTGATGCGCAGTGCTGGCTTGCAGCGAGCCGAAGAGTGCGTTGGCGGAGGTGTCCGAACCGGTCAGGAATACGCCCAGCCAGCCGAGGAACGGCGAGAAGAACGGGAACACGGTGCCGGTAGCGGCGAGGACGAGTGCCAATGTGGACGACAGGCCTGAATAGTTTGCTACGAATGCGAAGCCGAGTACCAAGCCGATGGACAGGATGGACAGGCGCAGTTCTTTGAGCGTTTCAAAGAAAGTGCTGACGGCTTCGGAAGGTTTCATTTTCAGCAAGGCGGCGGAAACGATGGAAGCAAACAGGATTGCCGTGCCGACTGCGCCGAGGAGGTCGATTTTGAATACGGCGGCGTATGGTGTCGGTTCGCTGACGATGGGCGCGGCTTTTTGTACCAAGTTATGCAGCATCGGCCAGTCGAATTTGATGGTGGCAACGCCCAAAGCCTCTTTAACACCCTTAATCGTCCACACGCTGACGAAAACGGTCAGGATGGCGAAAGGCGACCAGGCTTTGATGATTTGCCCGGCAGTGTATTCGCCCGCTTTACGTTCGGACGGTTTTTTCATGCCGTTGAAGGTGAAGATTTCTTTAGGCTGCCATTTTTTCAGGAAGGCAGACAGGCAGACCAGGCTGACCAATGCGGAGGTCACGTCGGGTAACTCGGGGCCGATGAAGTTGGCGGTAATGAACTGGGTAGTGGCGAAAGACACGCCCGCCACCAATACGGCAGGCCAAGTTTGGCGTATGCCGCGCATACCGTCCATCATGGCAACCAACCAGAAAGGAACGATAATCGACAGGATCGGCAGTTGGCGGCCGGCAACCTGACCGATATGGTAAGGGTCGAGGTTAGACACTTGACCGGCAACCAGGATTGGAATGCCCATCGCGCCGAAAGCCACGGGCGCGGTATTGGCAATCAAACACAAACCGGCGGCGTAGAGCGGATTAAAGCCCAAGCCCACCAACAAAGAGGCAGTAATCGCCACCGGCGCGCCGAAGCCTGCCGCGCCTTCGAGGAATGCGCCGAAGGAGAAGCCGACCAGCAGCATTTGCAGGCGTTGGTCTTCGGTAATCGAAATCACGGAAGCGCGGATGATGTCGAACTGCCCTGTTTTCACGGTAATTTTATACAGGAACACGGCGGTAACGATAATCCATGCAATCGGCCACAAACCGTAGGCAAAGCCGTACAGCGCGGAAGAAACCGCCATGCCCGCAGGCATTCCGAAGCCTAATATGGCAACCCCAAGCGCAATCAGCAGCGTATAAAGCCCCGCCTGATAACCCTTGAGCTTCAGGATGGTCAGTGCGACAAAGAAAAAGATAATGGGCAGGAGGGCGACGGCTGCCGTCAAATATAGGCTGCCGCCCACTGCGGTATAGTTTTGAATCCAAGTATCCATAGGGAAAATCTCCGAATATTTTTCTAATATATTTTCTTAAATTGGTAAAACCAATTTTGAGAACGGAGGACACTTTACGAAACTTTAATATGGCGGTCAATTATTTTTTCAGACGACCCGGCGGCATTGGCGCAAATTTGTTATTTAATTTTAAATAAAACAAAATATTATATGAATTGTAAAAATGTAGCCCAATGTAGTTTAAAAACACATATGGGTAGGACAAGCCATATTGACGGGATACGGGGCGGTTAATTAGAATACGGCGACATTGGTCATGCCAATTTTGATGCAGGCTGCCATTTCAGACGGCCTGCCGCATCACATTATCGGATTTGGGTCTTCTTCGCAGAAAAAACATGATGGAAAAGAGGGAATTACAATGACAAAACTGGTTCGTCCGCAAAAAATCAGCGACCAAATATTGTCGATATTGGAGGAACGCATCGCGGCGGGCATTTACGAAGAAGGCGGCAAAATCCCGCCCGAGCGCACGTTGGCGGAAGAATTCGGCGTATCGCGCCCGTCGGTCAGGGTCGCGCTCAACATCCTGATTGCGCGGCAGGTTTTGGAAGCGCGTCAGGGCGACGGCTATTACGTTTCCGTCAAACCGCAACAGGATTTCCTCCAAAGCTGGCAAGAATTGCTCGGCAAACATTCCAACTGGGAAACCGACGTTTTCGATTTCAGCTGCCACATCGAAGGCTGCATGGCGTCGTTGGCTGCCGAGAGGCGCACCGATGCCGATTTGAAACGGATTGATTTTTGGCGGCAAAAATTCGAATCCGCCTGCGAAAGCGGCAATCTGGAACATCAAAGCGAAGCCGACGTGAGCTTTCACCAAACCATCGCCGACGCCGCGCACAACATCCTCTTCAGCCACCTCTCCGGCGGCCTGCTCAAAATGCTCTACCGCCAGACGCGCAGCAGCATCATCTATTCCAACCAAACCGAAGACCCCCGCCCCAAGCTGATCGCGCAACACCGCGCCATCTACGAAGCCATCTTGGAACGCCGCCCCGCCGATGCCGCCGAAGCCGCCAAAATACACTTAAACTACGTCGCCAACAGCATCTTGCAAAACAGGGCATACCAAAGCCGCAATGAACACGCCGACACGCTGGCGCAGAAAGACTTGAAGCGGGTGCAGGACTGGAAGTAGCTTCCTGCCTGACGGAAATAGCAAGCAGACACAAAACCCGATTATCCGCCCGCAACTGCAAGGTCGTCTGAAAACCCAAATACCTGCCTTCGCGGCAGATTCCTACAACAAAAAAGGAGTAGAAATGAAACTATCCGAACTGTTCAACCCCAACGAATTTACCGCGCGTCATTTGAGTTTCGGCGACGAGGCTGCGCTTTTGGAAGCGCTCGGCGAGAAGAACATGGACGATTTTGTCGGCAACACCGTGCCGCAAAGCATCCGTATGCCGTCCGAACTCGACCTGCCCGAAGCCCTGACCGAGGCGGATGCTTTGGCGAAGCTGAAAGCCATTGCGGCGAAAAACGTGATCAACAAATCCTATATCGGCTTGGGCTATTACCCGACCCGCGTGCCGAACGTGATTTTGCGCAACGTGTTGGAAAATCCGGGCTGGTACACCGCCTATACGCCGTATCAGGCGGAAATCGCGCAGGGGCGTTTGGAAGCCTTGTTGAACTTCCAGCAGGTGTGTATTGATTTGACCGGTTTCCCCGTGGCGGGCGCGTCTTTGTTGGACGAAGCGACCGCCGCCGCCGAAGCGATGGCGATGGCGCACCGCGTGGGCAAAGTGAAATCCGAGCGTTTCTTCGTGGACGAGCGCGTCTATCCGCAGACTTTGGACGTGATGAAAACCCGCGCCAAATATTTCGGCTTCGAGCTGGTGGTCGGTGATTTTGCCAAAGCGGATGAAGGCGAATACTTCGGCGCGCTGTTCCAATACGTCGGCAAAGACGGCGATGTGCAAGACTTGCAAAGCGTCATAGGTCGTCTGAAAACCAAAGGCACGATTGTTGCCGTTGCCGCCGACATCATGAGCTTGGTCTTGCTGAAATCGCCCGCCGAGTTGGGTGCGGATATTGCGTTGGGCAACACGCAACGCTTCGGCGTACCGATGGGCTTCGGCGGGCCGCACGCTGCTTATTTCGCCTTTAAAGACGAGTTCAAACGCTCCGCCCCCGGCCGCATCATCGGCGTATCCAAAGACGCATCGGGCAAACCTGCCTTGCGCATGGCGTTGTCCACCCGCGAGCAACACATCCGCCGCGAAAAAGCGACATCCAATATTTGTACCGCGCAGGCATTGCTGGCAAACTTGGCGGGCATGTATGCCGTCTATCACGGCCCCGAAGGCGTGAAACGCATCGCCAACCGCATTCACGCGCTGGCTTCCGTCTTTGCCGATGCGCTGGTTTCAGACGGCCTCAAAGTGGTTCACGAAGTCTTCTTCGATACCGTTACCGTCGATTTCGGCGGCAAAGAAAAAGCGGACAAAGCGTTCCAAACCGCTTTGGAACTGGGCTACAACCTGCGCCGCGTCAGCGACACGCAAATCGCCGCCGCCTTCCACGAAACATCCGTGCGCGAAGACCTTGCCGTGTTGTACTACGCCTTCACCGGCAACAACACCTTCACGCTTTCAGACGACGTCAAAGGCCGTCTGAAAACCGAATTCCTGCGCCAAGACAATATCTTGCAACATCCCGTGTTCAACCGTTACCACACCGAACACGAAATGCTGCGCTACCTGAAAAAACTCGAAGACCGCGATTTGGCGATGAACCGCAGCATGATTTCGCTGGGCAGCTGCACCATGAAGCTCAACGCCACCGCCGAAATGCTGCCGATTACCTGGACGGAGTTCTCCGACATCCACCCCTACGCCCCCGAAACCCAAACCGCCGGCTACCGCGAACTCCTGACCGACATGGAAAACAGCCTGAAAGCCATCACCGGCTTTGACGCGATTTCCTTCCAGCCCAACTCCGGCGCGCAGGGCGAATACAGCGGTATGCTCGCCATCCGCCGCTATCAGGAAGCGCAAGGCGAAGCGCAGCGCAACATCTGCCTGATTCCCAAATCCGCCCACGGCACCAACCCCGCCACCGCCGCCATGCTCGGTTTGAAAGTCGTCGTCGTCGATACCGACGAACACGGCAACGTCAACATCGACGACTTGAAAGCCAAAGCCGAGCAACACCGCGACGCCTTGTCCGCCATCATGATTACCTACCCGTCCACTCACGGCGTGTACGAAGAAGGCATCCGCGACATCTGCCGCATCATCCATGAAAACGGCGGACAAGTTTACATGGACGGCGCCAACCTCAACGCCCAAATCGGCATCATGCAGCCCGCCGAAGTCGGCGCGGACGTATTGCACATGAACCTGCACAAAACCTTCTGCATCCCCCACGGCGGCGGCGGCCCGGGCATGGGCCCCATCGGTCTGAAAGCCCACCTCGCCCCGTTTGCCCCAGGCCATACCTTGACCGACACGCACAGCGCAAGTGCCGGGCAAACCGCCGTTGCCGCCGCCGCCTTCGGCTCCGCGTCCATCCTGCCGATTACCTGGATGTACCTGACCATGATGGGCAAACAAGGCATGGAGCAGGCAACGCGCTGGGCATTGCTCAACGCCAACTACGTCGCCAAACGCCTGGGCGAAGACTATCCCGTTCTCTACACAGGCAAAAACGGCCGCGTCGCACATGAATGCATCGTCGATTTGCGTCCGCTCAAAGCCGAAAGCGGCATCACCGAAACCGACATCGCCAAACGCCTGATGGACTACGGCTTCCACGCCCCGACCGTCTCCTTCCCCGTTGCCGGCACGCTGATGATCGAGCCGACCGAGAGCGAGAGCAAAGCCGAACTCGACCGCTTCATCGCCGCCCTGAAACAAATCAAACAGGAAGTGTTGAAAGTCGAACGCGGCGAATGGCCGAAAGACGACAACCCGCTGGTCAACGCCCCGCACACCGCCGCCGACGTAACCGGCGAATGGGCGCATCCGTACTCCCGCGAAGAAGCCGTCTTCCCGCTGCCCTTCGTGCGTGAAAACAAATTCTGGCCGAGCGTCAACCGCGTGGACAACGTGTACGGCGACCGGAATCTGGTCTGCACCTGCCCGCCGACGGAAGCGTATGAAGATTAAGGTTTAATATGAAGAAAGGTCGTCTGAAAATTCCAGACGACCTTTGTTTTAAAAAACGTTCATTCAGAAGGTAGCATGTTTGCAACCTAATCTGTTTGTCAGTTTTATTTTTTCTTGCCAAAAATCAGGGATAACACTGACAAAATCAGGAAACCGACAAACAGGATTTTAGCGATACCTGCCGCGCTGCCTGCAATACCACCAAAGCCCAGTACGGCTGCAATAATGGCGATGACAAAGAAAACAACTGCATAATGAAGCATGGTTTTTTCCTTTCTGTTTGGTGTGCAAACGGTTTGATGTGCAAACGGTTGAGGATAACCTGTCCGTTTTTGTGGGATTTAACAGTTTTAATTACTTAATCAACTATCTTGTTGATTAATTTCATACTCACGGATGTAACCGCTTGTAGTACACCTTATCTGATAACTTCTTACTTAGCAAACCGTAGTAATACAAATTTTCAAGAAATCAGCCCATTTATAAAATAACCAAACCATAAATCAACAACTTACATACAGACGTTAAGTTTTGAAAACATTCACATTTTATCGATTAAGATGCACTCAATAAAATTCTTTTTTAAAATCAACAAAAAATAAAAAATAATATTTACATAAAAAGTAATACTAAATCTGCTGTTTGAATCATCATGAAACGGCTCAGAAAAATAAAAGGTCGTCTGAAATGCCATTTCCCTTATTGATTGTTTTTTTGGAACGATTTCGTTATAAAACTAACCATCCCTTGCCCTTTTCAGACGACCTAACAGGAAAACCGCCATGCAAAACATCCGCGCCGCCGCCGTGCAAATGATTTCGTCCACCGACCCCGATGCCAACATTAACACCATGAAACGCCTCGTGCGCCAAGCCGCAAAGCAAGGCGCGGACTGGGTGCTGCTGCCCGAATATTGGCCGCTGATGGGGCGTAAGGATACCGACAAACTGGCTTTCGCCGAACCTTTAGTCGGCGGCAATTTTAGCGAAACTCGCTACGCTCGTTTTCAGACGACCTTGAGCGAAACGGCAGCGGAATGCGGCGTGGTGCTTTTTGGCGGCACGATTCCGCTGCGAAGCCCCGAAGCGGGCAAAGTGATGAACACGATGTTGGTGTACGACCGCGACGGCACGCAAATCGGGCTATATCACAAAATGCACCTGTTCGGTTTTTCAGGTTTGGGCGAACGCTATGCCGAAGCGGACACCATCAGCGCAGGCGGCGATGTGCCGAAATTGGCTGCCGACGGCGTCCCGCTTGCCGCGGGCGTGTGCTACGACTTGCGCTTTCCCGAGTTTTTCCGCGCCCAGCAGCCGTTTGACGTTTTGCTGCTGCCCGCCGCCTTCACTTACACGACAGGCAAAGCGCATTGGGAATTGTTGCTGCGCGCCCGCGCAGTGGAAAACCAATGCTACGTCATCGCTTCGGCGCAAGGCGGCGAGCACGAAAGCGGCAGGCGCACGTTCGGTCATAGCATGATTATCGATCCGTGGGGCGAAATTTTGGACGTATTGCCCGAAGGCGAAGGCATCGTCATCGCCGATTTGGACGCTGCGAGGCTGCAAAGCGTGCGCACCAGGCTGCCCGCGTTGCAACACAGGTTGTTAAAATAAAAACAATTCATCCCCAAACGTCGCCATTTCCGCCTTAAATTCTATGATATGTTGATTTTATCGCAACAAAATTAATCCAAAGTAATATGAAATTGACAATTAATTTTGCATTTATAATATTAGCAGGTACAATTTCAGACTATTTATTTGGGCTAGTCATACATTGCACAACTGCAGACAAAAATAAGGCTGTTCAACAGTCTAGTGCATTTTATATAGTCAATTAAAATCAAAATAGGACAGTAAT
>NZ_KV800916.1:0-798 GCF_001810355.1 Neisseria sp. HMSC074B07
ATGCGATCAACGGCAGCCAGTTGTATTACACCAACCAGGCGATTGCCAACGTAGCGACACAAGCGACGGCGGCGAAAACCGAAGTTACCGCAGGTAAGAACGTCGTCGTTAACCAAACGACCGGCAACAGCGGTCAGACCGTGTATAACGTTGCTACTGCCGATAAACTTGATGTAACCAGCGTAACCGCAGGCGGTGTAACCGTTAACGCGCAAGGTGTCAGCATCGCTGCACCGACCGCCCATAACCCGGCGAATACCGTCAGCCTCAGCCCGATCGGTCTGAACAACGGCGGACAACGCATCACCAACGTCGCTCCGGCGAAAGAAGGTACCGATGCGGTCAACCTGAACCAGCTCGCCGGCGTGGGTAACGCCCTGCAAAACAACATCGAACGCGTCGGCAAAAAAGCCTATGCAGGCGTGGCAGGTGCGATTGCACAAGGCTCGATTCCGCAAGTAACCCGTCCGGGTGCGACCGGTATCGGCGTGGGCAGCGGCTACTACGGTGGTCAATCCGCCATGGCAATCGGCGTGTCTGCGATGAGCGACGGCGGTAACTGGGTTGTTAAAGGCAACTTCTCTGCCAACACAGACGGCCACGTCGGTGTCGGAGCAGGTGCGTTGTACCAGTGGTAAGCTAACGGCTCTTAGCTGAAGTAAAGCAAAGGTCGTCTGAAATCCAAAACAGGGTTTCAGACGACCTTTTTATATGAACGAAGGGAGGGTGAAGAAATCAATTGCGAATAGAGCGGATTCGTATATTGAGACCTTTGCAAAATTCCCCAAAATCCCCTAA
>NZ_KV800917.1:0-3681 GCF_001810355.1 Neisseria sp. HMSC074B07
TTACTGTCCTATTTTGATTTTAATTGACTATAAATTCAATCCACTACGGGTAAGAAACTCAGAAGCGAGTTGATGAGATGGGGAGATGTGCGGGTTGGTACCGCAAAAGGAAATTTAATGTAAAGGTCGTCTGAAAATAGGTTTTCAGACGACCTTTAGGATTGTGAACTATTCTGCGGCAGGTTTTACCGTGTTGCGGACATCGCCGCTTTTTTCTTTGTGTTTCAGCACTGCACGGTCGAGCTTGTCCATCAGAACATCAATGGCGGCGTACATATCTTGTTCAACGGCCTCGACGTGGAGGTCTTTGCCCGCCAGATGGATGTCTGCTTCAGCCTGTTGATTGAGTTTTTCCACGGAAAGGGTGATGGTAACGGAAATGGCGTTGGCTGCATGGCGGTTGATGCGTTCCAATTTTTCGGAAACGTAGTTTTTGATGGCCTCGGTAACGTCGAAATTCAGACCGGTGATTTTCAGATTCATAATACAGCTCCTTCGGTGGGGTTCAGTCCGTCAGAAACGGAACGGGAAAACTGCGGTTTAAAACTGTCATTCGGTAAGTTTGCGTTTGTGTGCCAGCGGGATGTCGAGCGATTCCCTGTATTTGGCGACGGTGCGGCGGGCGATGTCTATGCCCTGTTGTTTGAGGAGGCGGACAAGGGTTTCGTCGGAATGGGGTTTGCTGCTGTCTTCGTTTTCGATAATCTGCCCCAAAACGGCTTTAATCGCGCCTTGGCTCAGGCCTTCTTTGTCGCCTTCGGAATTGACTGCCTGTGTGAAGAAATAGCGTAACGCAAATAGTCCGCGCGGGCAAGACAAATATTTTTGGTTGGCGGCGCGCGAAATGGTGCTTTCGGCAAGCCCCAATTCGGCGGCTGCGTCTTTCATAAGCATGGGGGCGAGTCCGATTTCGCCGAAGATGAAGAAGTCTTCCTGATTTTTGACGATGTATTCGGCAAGGCGGATGACGGTGCTTTTGCGCAGTTCGAGAGAGTCGATGCGCTGCTTGGCTTCGTTGATTTTTTCTTTCCACTCGGGTGCGCCGTCTTCTGCGGATTTCATCAGTTCGCAGTATTCGCGGTTGAGTTGCAGTTTGGGCCAGGCGGCTTCGTTGCCGATGACTTTCCAGCCGTCTTTGCCTTCTTTGACCCAAACGTCGGGCTGGATGTAGGCGGTTGGTTCGGAGGAGGCAAAACCGTAGGCGGGGTAGGGGTTGAGCGTGGCGATGATGTCGAGGGCGGCTTCTATGGTTTCGCTGTCGATTTCGGGAAAGAGTTTGCGGAAGCGGATGATGTTTTGTTTGCGGTTTTTGCCCAAATCGTGCAGCGAGCTTTGGATGAGGTGGGCGGCCGCCTGACGCGCGGGGCTGGCGGGCAGGCGCATGAGTTGGAGCATCAGGGATTCGGTCAGGTCGGCGGCGGCAACGCCGGGCGGGTCGAAGGTCTGCAAAAGGTCGAGGGCGTTTTGCAGTTCGTCTTCGTCCAGCATCCATTCCAAGGGCGTGTTGTCGATAACGTCTTGGATGCTGTCGGTGAAATAGCCTTGGTCGTCCAGGAAGTCGATAAGGATATGGACGTAGGCGGCTTCTTTGTCGGAAAGAGGGTGTTCGCACACTTGGGCGTGCAGGTATTGGTTGAAATCTTCTTCTTTGGCAATGTTGAGCCATGCGTCTTCGGCATCGTCGCCGCCGAGGTGGTTGCTGCGCGGCATGGTGGTGCCGTGATTGAACTCTGCGTCGGCAAATTCGTCGGCTTCGGGACGTTCGAGCAGGGGATTGTCCTGCAACCAGTCTTCGACCTCGCGTTCGAGTTCGATGCCGGACATTTGCAGGATGCGCAGGGATTGTTGCAGACGTTGGTTGAGTTGTTGGGTCTGCCTGAGTTTGAGGCCGAGTAAGGTCATGGTGCAATGTATGTTGATTGGTTTTATGGTGGATTGGACTTGAAGCGGTGCGGCTTGGCTTGCATTACGCTGTCAGCTGCTTCTTGTTCATCCACTATGTGATTTCAGACGACGTTTGGTTTGGTAAGGAGGCGAAGAAGGGTCGTCTGAACGGATTTTGTGGTGTGTTTATAGGCGTTTGGTCAACGCTTTTTATTTTTTATCCTAGATGTGTATTTCAACATTTTGCCTTGCCGCCGTCAACTGACGAGGCATGTTTGAAGATGGGTATCCGGATATTGATGATGTGGGTTGGAGATTCGTTTGTTGATGGTTTTTATAAAAATTTAAATAAATCATATGGTTGATTGTATTCGGGATGTAATTGTTTGAACGGCGTGCGTTTCATTGTATATGAGGCTGGTTTTTGTCCGACGTGTCATTTGCGGGAAAAGGGATGCGGACATCGAATGATTTGGGATCATGAAACGGCATAAAGGTCGTCTGAAATCCTGTTCTCTAAAGCTTTGGGCTTTGTTGAACCTGAATTTTCAGACGACCTTCATTCATTTACTGCTTATTTGTTGTTCGGATGGGATTCCATCGGTGCAGACAAAGGCAGCTCAGGCATGGTGCGGGCAGTGTCGGAAACATTGCCGGACAGGGTTTTCAAGAAGGCAACGATGTTATCGGTGTCTTCTTTAGATAAATCTTTGCCCAGTTGCGCTTTACCCATGATGGTAACGGCTTTGTCCAATTCCCAAACGCTGCCGTTGTGGAAATATGGATAAGTTTTGGCGACGTTACGCAAGCCTGGGACGCGGAAGAAGAATTCGTCTTCGGCTTTTTTGGTTACGTCGGCACGGCCTTTGTCGTGTTTCGGATCTTCGATGAATTTCCAGTACGGGCCTTCAACCAAACCGAATTTTTGGAAGGTTGCGCCGCCAAGGTTGACGCCGCTGTGGCAGGCGATACAGCCGTTGTCCATAAAGGCGCGCACGCCTTTGCGCTCTTGTTCGTTCAGGGCGTTGACGTTGCCTTTGAGGTAGTCGTCCCATTTGGTCGGCGTCAACAGGGTGCGTTCGAATGCGCCCAGTGCGGTGGTGATGTTTTTAAAGGAAACTGCGCCGTCTTCGGGGAAGGCGGTTTTAAACAGTTCTTGATATTCGGGGATTTTGGCAATTTTGGCAGCGGCTGCTTCTTGCGAGTCGTTTGCCATTTCCACAGGGTTGACCAACGGTCCGCCGGCTTGTTCTTCAACGTCGGCCGCGCGGCCGTCCCAGAACTGCATACCGAGCAGGGCGGCGTTTAAAGCGGTCGGGGAGTTGCGTCCGCCGAACTGTCCTTTATGGCCTTGGCTGGTCGGCAGGTTGTCCACGCCTGCGGTGGCAAGGTTGTGGCAGGAGTTGCAGCTTACGGTGTTGCCTTTGGAGAGGCGCGGCTCATACCATAATTGATGGCCGAGTTTGACCTGTTCTTCGGTAAACGGGCGCAGTTTCTGCATTTCTTCGGCACTCGGCAGCGGTTTGAAAATACTCTGTGCGCGTTTGAGCAGCTCTTGATCTTCAGGAGAAGCGTTGCTGTCAACGGCGGTTTGGGACGCTGCTGAGGCGGTTGAAGCAGCTTCAGGGGTCGTCTGAACGGCAGAGGCTTCGGTCGGTGCGGAAGCAGGTTTTTGTTCCTTGCTTTCCTGTCCGCCACAGGCGGCCAATGCGGATAAAACAGCAAGCGACAGGAGCAGTCGGGTGTTGCGGTGGTTCATGGCGTGAGACCTTTGCAAAATTCCTTTTCCCCCAACAG
>NZ_KV800918.1:0-11126 GCF_001810355.1 Neisseria sp. HMSC074B07
AGGGGATGTCCAACTTTTGGGGTGCAGTTCAAGCATCTTGCCGGCTTTCAGACGACCTTGTCGGGTTGCCGCCCATAAAAAACGGCATGGTTCAAAAGCCATGCCGTCGGATAGGGATTTTCCGCCTAGGATTTCCGGTAGGGATTTTCCACACCTTCAATCAAGGCTCGCAGGTATTCGCGCAACTGCTTCTCGCCGCACCCCATCAGAAGCGCGTCTTCGAATGCGTCTTGCGCCGCCTGATAAAGCTCGGTCATGTTCTCGGTCATGACTTTCACTTTTTCAGTGCAGGATACGATTTGCCCGTCGTCGTCATACCATTTGGGCATTTCAGGCATACTCACGTTGGTACTTTCCTAGACTTAATTGAGGAAACGGGACGGATCGTTTTTCTTCACGCGGCGGGCGAAGGCGTATTTGGCATTCCAGTATTTGTTGCTGAGGCTGGTGACTTCAATACGTTTGCCGGTACGCGGCGCGTGGATGAAACGGTTGTTGCCAATGTAGAGGCCGACGTGGGAGATTCTGCCGCGACCCATCGTGCGGAAGAACACCATGTCGCCCGGCTGCAATTCGCTACGCGATACGCCGACACCCATTTTTGCCTGTGCGGCGGAAGTGCGCGGGAGGTTTACGCCCATCGAGCGTTTGAAGATGTGCTGCATAAAGCCGCTGCAGTCGAAACCTGTGGACGCGGATGTGCCGCCGTAGCGGTAGGCTACGCCCAAAAGCCCCATCGCGCTGCTGATGAGTTCGTCTGCATTGTCTGATGACTGTACAGAGCTTACGGGTTGGCGGGGAGCGATCGCGGCAGTGATTGCGCGTCCGGGTTGGAGGAGTGCCGGGGAAGCAGGTTGTCTTGCATCTTCAAATTGGTTTAAAACCTGCTGTCTGTTTCTGACGAACGAATCGAGATCGTCGGCGTTTGCAAAATGAATGCCGGACAGCACATAGACCGAAGCCAATAGTGCCGCCAGCCTGGATAAGGCTTTCATGTTTGACTGATTCCATTTTCAGACGACCTGTCTGCCGCCTGCTATTATGTTATTCTGTATCTGGGATATTCAGGCGATTGTATATAAAAAACAGGATGTTTGGCAAAAAAGCGTCTGTTATATTGCGTTAAAGCGTTGTTTATAAAAAATTTTGCAAAGATACCCGACCCATGATGATACCTACTCTGCTCGCTATGCGCGACTTTTCCAGAATGCGCGAAATTATTACCGTGCTGACGAAATACGGCTTGGGCGGCTTTGTGCAGCGCATCCGTTTGGGCGCGGCGGGCGGGGACGAAGTGCATCCCGACAGCCGTTATATGAGTACGCCGCGACGCTTCCGCAAAGCGTTTGAGGAGCTGGGTCCGACCTTCGTCAAACTCGGTCAGGTATTGTCCACGCGGGTCGATATTTTCGGGGCGGAGTGGATTGAAGAGTTCGAACAACTGCAAAGCAACGTCGCGCCGATACCGTCGTCTGAAATCTATACTTTGGTCAAAGCCTATCTGGGCAAACCCGTTTCCGAAGTGTTCCGCAGCATAGACCCGAAACCCGCAGGCAGCGCGTCGGTGGCACAGGTACACCGTGCCGAACTTTTAGACGGAACCGCCGTCGCCGTCAAAGTCAAACGCCCCGACATCGAGCCGGTCATTCAGGCGGATCTGCGGATTTTGAACCATCTCGCCAGACTGATGGAATCCGAAATCCCCGAAGTGCGCCGTTACCAGCCCGTATTGATGGTCGCCTATTTTGCCAAGAGTCTGGCGAAAGAAACCGATTTATCGGTGGAGCTGCGCTATATGCAGCGCTTCGGTCAGACCTTTTCAGACGACCCTTTGGTCCGCATCCCAGCCGTCTATCCCGACATTTCCAACCGGCACATCCTCGTACAAGACTACATCGGCGGCACGCTCCTGAAAGACGCCGACCTCGACACCATGCCCCACACCTTGCGCAACGGGCTTGCCGGACGGATTACCGACACCCTCTTCACCATGATGCTGCGGCAAGGCTTTTTCCATGCCGACCCCCATCCGGGCAACATCTTCATCAACGACAACGGCGGCATCACCTTCATCGACTTCGGGCTGGTCGGACACCTCGGCAACACCCGCCGCCGCGAAATCCTCAACCTCATCAACGCCCTGACCAACAACGACGCGCTGCTCATCCAATACGTCCTCAGCGACTGGGCGCAGGGCGATTTGCCCGACGAAAACCTGCTCGGCGCCGATGTTTTGGAAATGCTGCTCAACTACGAACACACGCCTATCCGCGACTTGCGCGTCAGTCAAGTCATCAACGACATCACCTCCATCATGCGCCGCCACGGGCTGACCCTGCCTGGCGACCTCGTGATGCTCTTCAAAACCCTCATCACCCTCGAAGGCGTCGTCAAACGGCTTGACGGCAGTATCGAACTGCTCGAACGCGCCAAACCCATCACCGAAGCCGCCGTCAAAGAACAAGCCTCCGCCGCCCACATCGCCCGCAACGCCAAAACGCAACTGCGCACCCTGTTGCAAATGGCGGAGTCGCTGCCACAAGACTTCTTCAGGCTGACCAGAATGCTGCAAAAAGGCAAATTCGGCATCACCCTAGACCTCAAGCAGTCAGACCGCATCAGCCATCAAATCGACAGCGCCGCCAACCGCCTGACCATGGGCATCGTTACCGCCGCCCTGATTATTGGTTCGTCCATCGTCATGAGTATAGACACCGGCCCCAAGTTTATCGGCTTCGTCGGCTACCTTATCGCTTTCGCCAACAGCCTGTGGATTATCTGGTCGGTGTGGCGGTCGGGGAAACACTAAACTGCCTGCTTCCGAAGCAGACCGCCTCAAAAGCAGGCAAGAAATTTTGTGCTTTGCACACCTTGCGGCAAGGTATTAAAACAACTTACGCACTTCGGCTTCGATATCCGCCGCCCGCATAAAGGTTTCGCCGATTAAGAACGTATGCACGCCGTGTCCGCGCATAAAGTCCACATCGTCTTTGTTTCGGATACCGCTTTCCGTGACGACCGTTTTGCCCGACAGCTCGGGCAGCAGGTCTAAAGTTTGCTGGAGCGTGACTTCAAAAGTCCGCAGATTGCGGTTGTTCACGCCCCAAAGCGGCGTGGTCATGTTACGGCATTTTTCCAATTCGGATTGGTCGTGCAATTCCAGCAGAACGGTCAAGCCCAAATCGTGGGCAACGGCTTCAAAATGCGCCAACTGCGCGGCATCCAAAGCCGCCGCAATCAATAAAACCGCATCTGCGCCCCATGTGCGCGCCTGATAAATCTGATAGTCGTCGATAATGAAATCCTTGCGCAACACCGGCAGGCTGACCGCCGAACACGCCTGTTTCAAATACTCGGGCGAACCTTGGAAATACACTTCGTCGGTCAACACAGACAAACAGGCCGCCCCCGCGCGTTCATAAGCGCGCGCAATGTCCGCAGGGTGAAAATCAGGCCGTATCAGCCCTTTGCTGGGACTGGCTTTTTTGATTTCCGCGATAATGGCAGGCAAGTTTTGGGCGTGTTTATTGCGGATGGAAGCAAAAAAGTCACGCACGGGTTCGGCATCGCGCAACCGCGCTTTGACTTCCACAAGCGGCACCGCCGCTTTTTGAGCGGCCACTTCTTGAGCCTTGGTGGCAAGGATTTTATTGAGGATATCAGTCATAAATGGCTTTCGGTCAATACATGGCGGAACCACGCAAAACAGCAGGCAACCCGATGCCGCCGCTTTTTGCGTCCTTCCATACCGTAAAGGGAAAAACGGTTTATCTTAACATTTACGAGGTCGTCTGAAAAACAGAAGATGGTTTCAGACGACCTCCCCGCGATGACAACACAACATACCCACCCCGCCCGCAACCGAAATCTACCGCCCATCCCGTCTCGCCGGTCAGACAATCCGCATATGCTATGATGTTTCACTGCCGCGCCATCCAACCGATATCCCGCCGCACACACCCGATACACCCAAAGGAATCATTTATGAAAAGATGGATAATATGGGGCCTCCTCCCGCTTCTCCTCATCTGGGCGACCAGCGTGGCTTGGCTGCATTACCAAGCCGTCCAAGCAGAAAAAGCATCCCAAAACATCAAACCTGCCGACATCGCCGTCATCTTGGGCAATTCCGTCAACAGGCGCGGCAAACCCAATCCCTGCCTGCGCTCCCGAGTAGAAGCAGGCGTCGCCCTCTACCGCCAAAACAAAGTCAGCGGATTGCTGATGAGCGGCGGCACGGACGGCGACGGCAGCAACGAAGCGGCAGCCATGCAATCTATGGCGATAGACATGGGCATCCCGCCCGAACACATCCGCATCGAAAACAAATCGGAAAGCACTTTTGAAAACATCGCCTTGAGCGTCCCGCTGTTGCAAGACGTATCCAACGTCATCATCGTCAGCGACGCCTTCCATCTCGCACGCGCCGAGTGGCTCGTCAACCGTCATTTAAAAGGCAAAAACGTCCAGTTTTACGCTTCCGATTCCTGCGGCGACTCCACGCCCAATTACCTGCGCAAGCTCTCCCGTGAAATACCTGCGTGGATTAAAGCCATGATTATGCACCGCTGAATCCTGTCCGTCCGAAGCAGACGGCTTTCGGTTTGGCAAGCAGCGTTCACAGCTAGGCGTTGTCTGCATGGTTCATCATTGACAAAAGGTCGTCTGAAAACCGAAATCCGTTTTCAGACGACCTTTCCGTTATTCATCCCTTCAAACGCCATAACTGCAAACACCAAGCCACATATCGCCGCAAACGCATTTCCGTTATATCCAAAGAAGCAAACAATATTTCCCGCGCGATTCCCACCTTGTTATATTCCCCGCTCAAGTATTTGTCTGATAAGGAAAATATGATGGGACTCAAATCATGGCTGGGCATTATCTTCATCGGCGCGACGGTGTGGCTCGCCTCATGCGGGCAGTCCGGCGGCACGTCGAAAGGCAAACCCGAACGCGTCGTCATGTTGAATGTATCGTACGACCCGACACGCGAGTTCTACCGCGAATACAACCCGTTTTTCCAACACTACTGGCAAAAAACACACGGACAGGAAGCAGATATCCGCCTCTCCAACGGCGGTTCGGGCAAGCAATCATTGACCGTGCAAAACGGCTTGAAAGCCGATGTCGTAACGCTTGCACTGGCATCCGACATCGACGCGCTCCATCACAGCAAAGCAGGCAGACAACTCTTGTCGGCAGATTGGCAAAAAGCCCTGCCGCACAACAGCACACCCTACACTTCGACCATCGTGTTCCTGGTACGCAAAGGCAACCCCAAGCAGATTCATGACTGGGACGACTTGGTCAAAGGCGACGTACAAATCATCACGGCAAACCCAAAAACCTCAGGCGGCGCACGCTGGAATTTCCTGTCGGCTTGGGCATACGCACAAGAAAAAGGCGGGGATGCGGCGGCAGAACAGTTTGTCTCCGAACTCTACCGCCGCGTGCCGGTCATGGACGCAGGCGCGCGCGGTTCGACCATAACCTTTACACGGCGCGGATTAGGCGATGTTTTGCTGGTATGGGAAAACGAAGCCCACCTCGCCTTGCAGGAAAATCCGAACCAATTTGAAATCATCACGCCGTCAATATCCATGCTGTGCGAACCACCCGTCGCCGTGGTCAGCGCAGTAGCAAAAGAAAAAGGCACAGAACAAATCGCCAAAACCTATTTGGAAATGCTGTATAGCAAAGAAGCGCAACGAATGGCGGCACGCCATTTCTACCGCCCCACCGACGAAGCCGTACGCTCCGAATTTAAAACACGCTTCCCCGATTTAAAACTGGTCAGCATCGACGAAACCTTCGGCGGTTGGCGCAAAGCACAAGCACGATTTTTCAACGACGGCGGCGTATTCGATAAGATTTACCGACCGCAAAGCTGATTGCATTCAGATATAGTGGATTAAATCTAAATCAGGACAAGGCGACGAAGCCGCACAGTACAGACAGTACAGAACCGATTCACTTTGGTGCTTCAGCACCTTAGAGGAATCGTTCTCTTTGAACTAAGGCGAGGTAACGCCGTCGGTTTAAAGTTAAGCCACTATAAAACAAAGGTCGTCTGAAAACCTGTTTCCACGTTTTCAGACGACCTCTTGGTCTTCATACGCTTACACGAATCAATCAGAAAAACAGCTCGCGCCAGCTGATACGTTGCAGACCACAGATACGGCCTTTTACTGTCAAAGATTCCCCTTTATTCAGGAGTAAACTGCGCTGGTCTCCCTCTTTGCCTGAGAAGCATTTGTTGTTGGGCGTACCAGAACCCAACCCAAGCTCCTTATCCGTACCGGTTTCACCGCTGTCACCATCGGCAGTAACAGGATCGTCTGTACGCTTGTTCGGATCGATAAAGGTGAAGCTGACAATACCCTCTTGAGTCAAACCGTTGGCGTATTGCGTACCGAAACCGCTCAATTCACGCTTAAATATATCAGGCGTAAAACGTGCGCTACGGCTATTGAGTGCACCGCCGTTATCAGCATTGATACCGAGGAAGGTCGTGCTGGTTACAGTTGACTTATTGTTGCTGACAGGCAGACACAAGTCTTTTTCCGCTTCTTCTTTGCCGATGGTTTTACCAACATCAGAAGTGTACTTGCGTATTGTAACGATGGCAGTACGCAGAATCATGGTCGGCTTAAGTGAAACACGCTCACCGGGACGCAGATTGATGAACCAGCCCTTATGCGCCTCTTCAATTTTTTCGTTGCTCAGATATAAGGCTTTACTGGTTTGCGGCTGATTGTTTCCATCGTTATATGACTGCTCTGCCTCAGTAATAGTTTGTTCACGCAGGTTTTGCGCGACGACACCCTGATTTGTTTTGTCCTCAAAGAGATCTTTCGGCGTTTTATCCAATTTTTGGAAAATACCGTAAATCGATTGTGTCTCAGTATTGCTCAAATCACTTTGGTAGATCTCGCTACCTGTACCGAAAATCACGACGTATTCCTTAGTACCTTTTCGCGATACGGCAGGAGCCGAGGTAATCGGCTTGCTTGACGAACCTGAGAAAATTTTGACCACAGTCCAATCACTGGGAGCTGCCCCGCGCAGGTCAAAGCGGTACATATTGCCCCCTCGGTCGCCCGCAAAGGCAAAATCGACAACCCCGTCAAAATCGGTATCGAGCAACGTCGGTGTAGACAGCCCGCCTACACCATCCTTCACGACAATTTTCGCCAGTTGATCACCAGGTTTACCTGCAGCCTGACCACGTTTCTCGCCTGTACCGACTTCTTTACCAAGCATTTCGTAAACATATAACGCCGTTTCGTTGGCTGCTGCATCTTTTTCTTCAGCTGCGTAGCCACTGGCAAGGAAGCCTGCGTAACGGATGTTTTCATCCAGTTTGGCACTACCGTCAGTTTCACGTTTGATGGAAACACGACCGATTTGCGGCGTCCCGATGGTAAAGCCCAAAGTATTGTCTTTACCTTTGGCCGTTTCAAACAAAGGAACTTTATCGCTCCAAGCAGCCGCATCCAGACCGGTATTGGTGGTTTGATCTTCTTTACCGCCTATATTGAGAGCGTATGCACCACGTCCGCCTTGTCCCATTGCACCAAACATAAAGACACGTTGCTGAAACTTACTGCCTTGTTCAGCTGCGGCAGTCTGCCGTAGGGTAAAGCCACCATTTACGCCGTATTTATGGTTTTCAATGGATTTTCCGTAATCCGCATGCGCGATGTCTTTCAATACTTTGGCAAGCGTAATCGGGTTGCCCGAAGCATCATTTTCACGCTCCATCGCAGAAGGAAGGTAGCTGACTTTCAAATCATAAGGATTGTTACCATCCGTACTTTGGAAAATATGCACCATACCGTCGTTGGCTGCGGCAACCAAATATTTGCGGCGACCATGCTCCTGATTGCCGACTGCTGCAACAGAACCATCTAGGATATCACCTAAATCACGCTCTCCGGCTTTACGCTCACGGTAAGGCTTGTATGCACTGTCATCTCTACCAACCCTGCCCGTCCAATTGAGCAGCTTTTTCCATTCGTCTTTGTCATCATTCTCAATACCAAAATAGGCATTGTTGACTTTATCAGCAGGAATGGCGTCGATAAAGTAAGTATTAGAACCCGTGTTGATCAACGTTTTACGATTACCAAAAGAGGGTTGGGTAACCGTACCTTCCCGTCTACCGTCACTATTATTCAATTTATTAAATAAAATCTGACTGCTCCAAGAGCCGGTATTCAACTTGATGGTTGCCGCTAGATCAGGAATGCCACTACTGGAAGTTGCGGGCGCAGTACCGCCCTCTCCTTCAAAAGGAATACTTGCATTATCATTACTAATCTGACTGATAATTTTCTCAAAGGCATTATATAAATCATCAGGTTTCGCAGCGTTGAAATACCAGCCATCACGACTTGCGCCCCTTATGAGGTATTGCTCACCAGCTGGAGAAATGCCATTACCAAAACCGACAGTGAAGGTTTGTACTGTTTGTTTGCTGTAATCCACACCCTTAGGATCAATATTTGGATTACCATCCCAGCTCACCCCGGCAGCATCGACACGGTCTACGGCTGCCGTTTTAATGTCTTTAACATCAAGTTTACGGCTAAAGAATGCCATCCCACCTTCGACTCCTCGATATCTGTTGGCAGTATCCCAGAAGGACGAATAGTGCACACCTTCCTTCTTATCTCTACATGTATTGCCCAATTCATAAGGATCGAAATATTTCATCGGAGACTCGCCAAAATATTTGTAAGCAGTGATAAACGGTTCCGTCCGATAAAGATCTGCCTCGTAGTTGAAGTATGCACTCGGATAGTTTGAGTTTCTCCGACCGTTATTCCCATCATAGTTAAAACGATAATGAAAACTTGTCCTATCATGGTTGCAAGAGAAGTTGGCATCACCGTCGGACATCATCACAACATAGGATTTCTGACAGCGGTATTTGATATTCGGCATAACAGCAGATGCGACCACCTCGTAATACCTGCGGGTAGCAGGTGTATAGCCCGAGGGACTCATGCCGTCTACTAAAGTTTTCATTTGTACCCATGAGGTATTAAACGTTTCTTCGCTATTCGTATAATTCTTTTTGGTATGCTTTGTAGGATCAGGATTACTAAAATTATTTTCTGTATTTACCAAAGCCTGCAAACCCCAGTTGAACTTATCCTGATACTTGTCAAGAACTTTATTCAATGCTTTTTTCGTTACATCCATCCTTGATTCTTGCCCAGGAGGGTTCCCTCCTCCTGTAATCGCATTGCGACCCATACTCCCGGAGTTATCAATAAAAAACATAATGTTATGTTTAATTTTCGGCTGCTCGATAATCTGAGACTCGTTTTGCAGATAAAGCGGGGTTTTGGCAAACTGTGCTTGCGCTTGCGATGCCGCCCCCATCAGGGCGAGCGCGGAGGCGATGCTGTAAATCATCGGACGGATGGAGCCGGGGCAACGTGAAGATTTGTTTTTCATAATGCGTTCTTTTTTCATAAAATCGTCGGTTGACGGATGATGACGTTGTTTTTATTTTCTCGGAATGAGATTCTAACATTTACGATGTCATTTATGTGGGGTTCGGGCTGTTTTTTTTATCTGATGCGGCGAACAATGGCAAAAATGAAACAGGCGGCGCGATTGTAAAGGCAAAATCCGTTGCCACGTCACGGCTTGAACGATATGGCTTTTTGACGTAGAATGCATTGCTTCTACGGCATAGGCAGCTATGCCTGAAAAAGCACGTTACGCAGCAAAATCAAGGCTGCGGGGCGTGTTTTTTTTTAGCCGATATTTTCTCAGGCGGTCTTTTTTGTAAACAATTTTCAGACGACCCCTGCCCGTTTCTGCAAACCGACCATCATCAGGCAAACAGGATTCCATCATGACCACTCCGGCTCTTCTCGTTCTCGCTGACGGCAGCGTATTTCACGGCACATCAATCGGTTACGAAGGTTCGACTTCCGGCGAAGTCGTGTTCAACACTTCCATGACCGGCTATCAGGAAATCCTGACCGACCCGTCCTACTGCAAACAAATCGTTACCCTCACCTACCCCCACATCGGTAATACCGGCACCAACGCCGAAGATGAAGAAAGCCGCAGCGTTTATGCCGCAGGCTTGATTATCCGCGACCTGCCGCTGCTGCACAGCAACTTCCGCGCGTCCGAAAGCCTGCACGACTATCTGGTGCGCAACAAAACCGTCGCCATCGCCGACATCGACACCCGCCGCCTGACCACGCTGCTGCGTGAAAAAGGCGCACAAGGCGGCGCGATTTTGACCGGTGCGGACGCTACGGTTGAAAAAGCACAAGAACTGATTGCCGCATTCGGCAGCATGGTCGGCAAAGACTTGGCAAAAGAAGTTTCCTGCACAGAAACTTACGAATGGACCGAAGGCGAATGGGAATTGGGCAAAGGTTTCGTTACACCTTCCGAACAGCCTTACCACGTCGTCGCCTACGATTTCGGTGTCAAAACCAACATCCTGCGCATGCTCGCCTCACGCGGCTGCCGCCTGACCGTCGTTCCCGCACAAACCAGCGCGGAAGACGTCTTGGCACTCAATCCTGACGGCGTATTCCTATCCAACGGCCCCGGCGACCCCGAGCCTTGCGACTACGCCATCAAAGCCGTACAAAAACTGATGGAAAGCGGCAAACCGATTTTCGGCATTTGTTTGGGACACCAACTGATCAGCCTCGCCATCGGCGCCAAAACCCTGAAAATGCGCTTCAGCCATCACGGTGCCAACCACCCTGTACAAGATTTAGACAGCGGCAAAGTCGTCATCACCAGCCAAAACCACGGTTTCGCCGTCGATGCCGACACTCTGCCCACCAACGCACGCATTACCCACAAATCCTTGTTCGACAACACCTTGCAAGGCATCGAACTGACAGACAAACCTGTATTCTGCTTCCAAGGCCACCCCGAAGCCAGCCCGGGCCCGCAAGACGTCGGCTATCTATTCGACAAATTCATTGACAATATCAAAGCAGCAAAACAATAAAGCTGATTTTTTCAGACGGCCACACTCAACTCGACAACAGGCCGTCTGAAAACCAAACTTCAAAAATATAAATTCAGCCCCCTCTCAACATCTGTACAGCCTGAAAACCCAATCGTCT
>NZ_KV800919.1:0-948 GCF_001810355.1 Neisseria sp. HMSC074B07
TTTCGCCGCGACGCCTTTGGCGATGTCGGCTTTGGCTTCGTCGGTCAAATCCAGCGCATAGTCGGTGACACCGTCGGCGTCTTTCGCACCTTCGCTGACTTTAACCGCACCATTGGCCGCTTGGCTGAGGGTGGTCTTGTCGGCGTTAACGGTGTACTCGGTGTTGTTGCCGTCCACTTTTTTGCTGACGGTAACGTTCTTACCGGCGACGACGGTGGTGGTTTTTTCAGTGGCGGCGAGTTGTTCGTTCAGCTGGGCGACGTTGACGGCGTCAGTGTCTGCCGTACCTTTGGCTACGTTGCTGATGGCTTTGTTGCCCGCGTCAATGCCGTCGGCAGTGATATTCACATCGCCTGCTTTCAGACCGTCTTTGGTCAGGCTGACGGGCTTGCCTGCTTTGCCGTTGCCCACAGTCAGTCCGTTGTCGGTCAGGACGCTACCGCCTACGGTCACTTTGTCGAAGGAGACGTCGTCTGAAGTCGCGACGGTGATGTGTTTACCGTTGCGGCTGACTTTGACGTTTTTGCCTTCTTTAAAGGTTACGGTGTCGCCTGCGCCGATTTTTTCAGACGAGGTTTCGTCGTTGGCATTCAGGTTCCAGCCTTTGTCGGCAGTTTCTTTGACTGCGGCAATCGCGTCGTGGACGTTGTCTTTGCCGGTGCCGCCGATGTCGGTGGTGGTCACGTTGCCTTTGTCGTTGGCCGCTTTACCGCCGAGCAGTTTCGCCAGGTTGGCTTGGGCTGCGTTCAGCTGCTCTTCGCTTGCGGCTTGACCTTTAGTGGCAAAGTCCGCACCGCCCAGATTGGTGTTGCTCAGACCGGAAATCAGACCGGCGGTACCGTCGATTACGAGCGGTTTGTTGCCGTTGCCTGCTTTGCCGACGGTAATCTTGTCGGCAAGAGAGAAGCCGATGTCGTTTTCGTCGGCGCGGGTCAGGATGTTGCCGTC
>NZ_KV800919.1:1048-15193 GCF_001810355.1 Neisseria sp. HMSC074B07
CCGCGACGCCTTTGGCGATGTCGGCTTTGGCTTCATCGGTCAAGTCGAGGGCGTAATCGGTAACACCGTCGGCGTCTTTCGCACCTTCGCTGACTTTAACCGCACCATTGGCCGCTTGGCTGAGGGTGGTCTTGTCGGCGTTAACGGTGTACTCGGTGTTGTTGCCGTCCACTTTTTTGCTGACGGTAACGTTCTTACCGGCGACGACGGTGGTGGTTTTTTCAGTGGCGGCGAGTTGTTCGTTCAACTGGGCAACGTTGACGGCGTCGGTATCGTCCGTACCTTTGGCAACCTTAGTAATCTTGTTGCCGCCGTTGTTCAAGCCGTTTTGAGTCAGGCTGACGGCTTGTTTGCCGCCGTTTGCTGCCGAAGTCAACGTAATACCGGTTGCCGTAGTATCGACTTTGTTGCCGTTTTTATCGGAAATGCTGCTGCCGTCGGCTTTGAACGCACTGTGGCCGCCGTCGGTATTGCTCAATTCGATGCCTTTGGCGTTCAGCAAGTTGGTATTGCCAGCCTCATCGGTCAATTCGGTAATACCGGCAATGGATTTGGTGGTATTGCCGTCCTGGTCGGTTAAAGTATTGCCTTCGGCTGTTGAAGCGTTTACTTCACCGTCTTTTCCAACCAAGGTAACGTTGCCGCCATTGATGGTTGTGGAGCTGCCGTCGGCATCGAACCGCGCGCTATTCAAACCTTGCAAATCTTTGGCAAGTTTGACGTTGAGCGTGCCGTTGATGTCGTCTGAAACCACGCCGATGTTGTTAGCGGACAGTTTAGCTTCATCTGCCTCACCGCCTTTAACGGTGACAGTGCTGCCCAATTGGCGGGTTGAAGGCGTACCGCTGTCGCCTGCAAAAGTCAAAGGTGCACGAACGGCATTGCTCAAGGCAGTCAATGCATCGCCGACATTGTTGTAATCAGCTACGCCTGAAGTCGCCGGGCTGCCGGAAATTACAGAGTATTTCGGCGCGGCGATTTCGCCTGTCGCGTTGTTGACGGAAGTACCCAAAGCTTGGGCAACTTTGTCCAGTTGGGATACGTTTACCGCATCATTTTGTCCCTTACCTGCAGCAACGTTGCCGACTTGAGTCGGAACGGTGGTTTGCGGATCGGTCGGGTTCAGCGCGGCAATGGTTACTGCGCCGTTATATGGCGTACTTGTATCGTCAGCGTAAACAAAGGAAACCTGTTTTGCGCCTGAACCGTCAACTGTTACGTTGCGCTTCAGGATTCTGCCGTCTGCGGAAACATACGCGAACGGCGCTTCGTTGGTAACCGCCGTCAGGGTAGTAACGTGGACATTGTTGATGGCATCGGTCAACTGGCTCAGGTTAACCGCATCGGTCGGCTGTTCGCCCTTACCCAGATTGGTAATCTTGGTGTTGGACATATCCAGTCCGCCTTTGGCGGTGATTTTGCCGGCAAACTCGGGCGCATCGGCAGTATTGATGCTGACGGTGGACTCGTTTTGGTTCAACACAATGTTTTTACCCGCTTCCAACGTGATGGTCGAACCGTTGGTAATTTCTTTCAGCGAGTGGTTGTTGGCTTCGCCGTTGGTGCCGCTGGTTTTAGCCGTATTCAGCTTGAACGACTTGTAAGAGGCGTTGTTGATGGCTGAAATTGCGCCTTCAATGGTGGATGCACCCGTACCGCCGATGTTAGTCATCGTAATGGTGCCGTCATTCGCAATGGCTGCATTACCGCCCAATACGCTGACTGCGCTCTTACCGATGTTGTTCATGACGTTTTGAGTCGCATAAAGCTGGCTGCCGTTCACTGCGTCGGTGCTGCTGTCGCTGATGCGGCCTGCGGCGACGTTGGTAATCGTACGCTCTTTGCCTGCCGTACCAATGCTGAGTGTGGACTCAGGGGTGTTACCTGCGAAGTTGCCGAAGGTCAGGCTGCCAACGGTGGCAGAGGTCGTCTGAACGGCTGCTTCAGTCGCGGAATTGGCACCCAATGCGATGGAGTCTGCATGAGCGGCATTGGCGTTTTTACCGAAGGCAATGGCATTGCCGACGGATGCTTTTGCCGCATCACCGAAGGCAACGGTATCACCTGCGGTAGCTTTGGCGTTTTTACCGAAAGCTACGGCACGGTTTTGCGTGGCTTGGGCATTGTAGCCGATGGCGATGGTATCCTCTCTTTGCGCATCTGCTTCGTTACCCATTGCTACGGCATTATTGGCAACGGCTTTGCTGTTCCGTCCTGCTGCGACGGTACCGAAAGCAGTCGCGCGGGTATTGAAACCCAACGCGGTCGCACCTGCCGCTGTGGACTGGCTATATGGACCGAGTGCTGTGGCGGAGTCTTGGGTGGCGTTTGCACCGTCACCAAGCGCTACGCTGGATTTACCTAATGCATTGGATGATTGACCGGCTGCTAAAGAGTTTTGACCGTAAGCATTGGATGATTGGCCGACGGCTGTGGCGTTGGTGCCGCTGGCCTTGGTGTTTGAGCCGATGGCGACGGAGCCTTCTCCTTTGGTCAAACCGTGAACCTTAACATCGGATGCGGTGTCTGCATTGACGGTAGCGTTTCTACCGATGGCGATAGAGTTGGAAATCGCCGCCTGCGCGCCTGTACCGACCGCTACGGCAAATTCGCCCGCCGCCTGCGCGTCCGCACCTGCCGCCAAGGCATCCAGTCCGGTTGCGCCGTCATTGTTGTAGTTGCCTCGGGTATTTGAGGCCGTCTGAACGCTGTAAAAATGGCTGGAACTGCCGCCACCCAAGCCGCCACCCAATTGGTTGATTTTGTTGTTCATCGCTTCCAAAGCGTCGTGAACATTGGCTTTGCCTGTGCCGCCCAAATCGTTCAGGGTTAGGTTGCCCTCACCGTCGATTGCAGTTTTACCGCCCAAGGCGTTTTTGACGTTGTTACCCAAGTTGAGCAGGTAAGAATTGGTCGCATAAAGCTGGCTGCCGTTGATGGCGTCGGTGCTGGTTGCGCTGATAACACCCGCAGAGACGTTTTGAATTTGACGGGTAAAGTTGTTGGCAGGGGTAGTTGCATCGACTTTACCGACGGAAACCGTACCGTAAGACCATGTACCGGCAGCTGTGTAGTTACCGTTCAGTGTGTAATCGCCACTGTGGTGTGCTTCGGTCAAGCTACCGCCGCCCAAAGCAACGTCATTTTCATTAACCGCATGAGCAGAATAACCCAATGCAGTTCCCGTAACAGCATCAGCTTTGGTATATGCACCCAAAGTTACTGCACCGACTTCTGCAGAATTGGAAGAAACACCAAACGCGAGGGTATTGTTTTTTGCGGCAGTTGCCAAATGACCAAAGGCAACAGCTTCTTTCCCAAGCGCTTTCGCAGTATTACCAAAGGCAATCGAGCTGTTGCCCGTTGCTTGGGTGTCAAGACCCATCGCCATTGCATAGTCTTCTGAAGCGACAGCATTGCTGCCGATGGCAATGCCGTTGAGCTTGCTGTCGGTTACCTTCGCCATGTTACCGATGGCAACAGCAAACTTACCGGAAGCGTTGGAATCGATACCCAATGCAACCGCCTCACTGCCCGATGCGTTGGCACGCTGACCCACCGCGACGGAAGAAACGGCTCCGGCAACAGTCTCGTGACCGATGGCTACGGTTTCGTGTGCGCTGGCATTGGCAGTCTTACCGATGGCAACGGAATTGTCGCCGCTGGCTTTGGAAACCATACCGACGGCAACTGCGGATTCTTTTTCTGCCAAGGCCGTTTTACCGATGGCGACGGTGTTGCTGAAGCTGCCTTTTGCAGCTTCACCGATGGCGACGGTGGAAGTGACGCTCAGTTTTTGGGCATCCGTACCCATGCCTGCTTCCTTACCGATGGCAACGTTGTTCGTGCCAACCACAAATGCACCGGAACTTAGACCGAGGGCGATGTTGTCCACGCCGGTAGCGTTGTTGCCCGTACCTTTACCGATGGATATTTGACGTTCATTGGTATAGGCATTGCGACCGCTGTCCGCGCCGATATAGACGGTGTCCGCGCCGACCTTGCGTCCTGCGGAAACGGCATCGTCGTATACGCCCGCGTTCGTACCCACTACGATATTGCCCGTACCTGCTGCTACGGCTTTGTTACCGATGGCAACGGCGTTGTTGGCAGTCGCTTTGCTGTTTTGACCGAGCGAAGTAGAAGTCTCTGTAGTAGCAATGGCTTCCTTACCGACTGCGATGCTGCTCAAACCGGTTGCCTGAGTGGCAAAACCGACGGCAATCGCGCCTTTGGCAGAAGCGGTGGTTTGCGGACCAGCAGCCAAGGCGTTTTCAGCACCTGCATTGCTGTCTACACCGAAGGCTGTGGCGCGCAGACCGTTTGCCGTGCTGTTTTTACCGACGGCAGTGGTATCCTGATTGACTGTCTTGGCACCATAACCGATAGCGGTTGAGAAATGACCCGCAGCAGTCGCTCCTTTGTCTTGCGCCTGACTGCCGCCAATCGCGATGGAAGAAGTACCCTGTGCATTTGCTTTACCGCCGATGGCAATACCATAAGCTCCTGATCCGACCGTAAATTCGCCTATGGATATGGCACGCGGTGCAGAAGCGACGGCGGTACCCATTATTGCCAGGCTGGCAGGTCCCGATGCATTGGCACCTTTACCGGTAGAACTTGAACCACCGATAGCGACAGCACTCAATCCCGAAGTAGTGGAATTGAAACCAATGGCAACGCCATTAGATGCTACATCGGTTACAACGGATTTGGTACCGATGGCAACGGACGAACTGCCCTGCGCATTTGAGTTGTCACCAACTGCAATACTGCCGCTTTTGGTGTTCGCCTGATATCCGATGGAAATATTTTTGGGATCCATACCGGTCGCACCGGTTCCGATATAAACCGAATGACTACTATTGGAATTAATGCCTGCCGACGAACCGATGGCGATGACATTATTGACTCCCGAGCCGCCTTTCAGCGCGCTCTCGCCAATGGAAATATTGCGGCCGTCGGAAGAAACGGTATCGCCTGCCAATTTTCCAATACTGACATCGGCTTCACCTTTTGCTGATGCCTCCTGTCCCATAGCGATAGATTGGTTGTGATTGGCACTTGCCGCCACGCCGATGGCAATAGAGCCTGTGTTGGCAGTAACCGTTTTCGGACCGATGGCAACATTACTTTCTCCGCTGGTTTGGGCTCCTTGTCCGATGGCGACAGATTTACCTTGTTTTGGGGGTTGCCCACCGGTTTGAGGAATGAAATCTAACGCCTTCGTAGTATCATCACCACAGACCACGTTGTAGCTGACGGTATCGAAATAACAGGTGTTGTAATCAGTACCATCGGCGGCTGCAGATAAAACTGTGCCATTGGCAAGGGTTTTGCCGTTATTTTCTACTGTCGCGACGGCTTGACCGCTGGCAAGCAGCAGGCCGGACATGATGGCGGTAAACGCGAAGCGCACGCCTACGGAGGCAACGATGCCGCCTATGCCTGATGAAGCCGTTTTCCCATGCGCTTTGGCGAATTCCGCCACCGCGTTCCACGTCTGTGTGGTTTCGTTCCATACGACACGATAGATTTTATTCATGCTGACTCTCTGATTTAAAATGTTAAACAAATAAATTTAATATATTATTGAATTGCTAGAATAACCTGCTTTTCAAACATCCAATCCAATAACCAAAAATGAAAATATCGTATTTGATACTGATATTTTGATTACAAAATTTATTCAACGGATATGACGTATATTGTCACTTTCAAACAAATTTCAGGATTTATCTATACCTCAGATAACAATCTCCAAAAACTGATTTATCGACCTTTTGGCTATTTATCTATCCGCTTATCTTTGATGACTTCTATTTTCTTAACTTTATTTTGCAATCAAAGTGAAACTTTATCTTTTATCTGAAAGCAATTTATATGCCAAAACCCTTTTACCCGGATTCATACGTACTGAAAAAATGATATTTTTAAGTATCCGACATCCAAAAATAAGCAAAGAGGTCGTCTGAAAATGTTTCAGACGACCTCTATA
Source organism: Neisseria sp. HMSC074B07 (assembly GCF_001810355.1). Lineage (NCBI taxonomy): Bacteria > Pseudomonadati > Pseudomonadota > Betaproteobacteria > Neisseriales > Neisseriaceae > Neisseria > Neisseria sp. HMSC074B07. The sequence goes on from NZ_KV800919.1 coordinate 7,047, forward strand.
AATCTCATGTTGATTTAATATTAATGAATAATGTTTCAGATACATCCTCAGCAAGTTGGCGATGTTTGACGGCATTATTCTGTATAATGCCGCAATGTTTTTGAAACAAGGAATACAAATGCTTACCCCAGAACAAGTCAAATCGCTGATTGAAGGCGTCGCCGCTTGCGAACACGTCGAAGTCGAAGGTGACGGACATCACTTCTTCGCCGTCATTGTCTCTTCCGAGTTTGAAGGCAAAGCCCGCCTTGCCCGCCACCGCCTGATCAAAGACGGTCTGAAAGCGCAATTGGCAAGTAACGAATTGCACGCGCTGTCGATTTCCGTTGCCGCCACGCCTGCGGAATGGGCGGCGAAGCAGCAATAAGCCGTTACCTCAGACAAAAAAGGTCGTCTGAAACCTGAATCGGAGTTTCAGACGACCTTTTTTAATTTACACAATGTTGAATTGCCGCTTAATAAACATCAGGAATGCAGGCAGATCGGTGTTGCTCCTTATGCCGCCGCTTCGAGTTTTTCGACCATGCCGACGCCGACGCCGCAGATGCCGACGTGCACCGCCACCACCGGCGATACGGGGACGCCGTCATCCAAACGGATACCTGTCCGCTTGAAGAAGCGTTCTGCAAATATTTGATACCGGTCGCGTTCACCCGTATAAAGACCGCCGAGGATAAATTGTTCCCTGTTTTTGCCTTGCATCAGTTTCAACACTTGGTCGATGATGGCATCAAACATTTTTTCGTCATCGGAAGTGGATTCGACCCGGCACAACTGATCTTGCGAAAAGCGCAATACGGCGCGCAGCCCCAACCAGTCGCACAACGAAGCGCCCAATCTTGCCATCGTGCCGCTGCCGACAAGGGATTTGATTGTGGACAGTCCGAAAATGATGTTGCAACGTTCTTTTAATTTTTCCAGATAGGCAACGATTTCAGTCGGATTTTTTCCTTCGCGCAACAGGCGGTCTGCTTCCAAAGCAAAAAAGCCTTCAGGCATACAGCATGTCCCTGTATCGACGACATGGACTTTTAATTGCGGAACCTGTTCGGCAACTTGACGCACCATATCGGCAGAATCACTTAATTTGTGGCTCAACGTCGTCACAATGGCTTCGTGATAACCTTGACCGACCAAATATTGAAAAGTCCTCAATAAATCTTCAGACGACGGCGGTGTTGTAGAAACATCGCTGTCCAAATGCTCGCGGCGCCAATTGCAATATTCTTCATTGCTGATTTCCAGTCCGTCAGCGAACTCTTGTTGTTCCATAAATACATTCAGATGCAGAATCTGAATCGGGCTGTCCCGATCAAGTATGCCCGACAAAGAGCCACTCGACGTGGACAATACCGCGCAACGATATAAGGCATAAGAGCCTGTCATACACTGCTCCCTTGTGCATCAAACAATGCAAAATCTCAAATAAATAAAGGACCATCTAAGCGGTCTATTTTAATGATAAACGGTATGTAAATTTTTGTCTATATATTAATAGTTTTGAACATTATTTTGAAACTAAACACTATATTCTAAAATAATAGTCATCATTCATTGCCATATGGTTTTTACGCCTCGTTTTGAACACCGGCGTTTACATATCGTTTACAATACATCTACTTATCAATCAAAAGACTATCCCATGCAGAAAATCACCCTTATTGCCGCCTGCGCACCCGACCGTTGCATAGGCATCAACAACACCATGCCTTGGCACTTGCCCGAGGACTTCGCATTTTTCAAATCCTATACCCTCAACAAACCCGTCGTGATGGGGCGGAAAACTTGGGAATCCCTACCCCGCAAGCCGCTGCCCGGACGCCGCAATATCGTCATCAGCCGTCAGGCAGGTTATACAGCGGAAGGCGCGGAAACCGTCGGCAGCCTTGAAGAAGCGTTGGCATTATGTGCGGCTGTGGAAGAAATCACCATCATGGGCGGCGCACAAATCTATGCCCAAGCCCTGCCGCTCGCCAGCGATTTACGGATTACCGAAGTGGCATTGAGCGTACAAGGCGATGCGTTTTTCCCTGAATTTTCGCCGTCAGAATGGCGCGAAGCAGCCCGCGAAACCCACACTTCTGCCAACGGCACAGGTTACGCATTCGTCCATTACACCCGCATCCGATAAACGAAAACAGGCGGTTTGCCGTCAAACCGTCCGCCAGCGATGCGATGAATCAATAAAATCACAAAGGTCGTCTGAAAACCGGTTTTCAGACGACCTTTGTGATTTTCAAACAGCCGATATAGCGAATTAAATTAAGCCAACCGTAGCGTGGGCTTCGCCCGCGAATCTGCCGATCAAATCCCGAACCGGACAATCGTCCAAGCCATTTTCCGCGGGCAAAGCCCACGCTACAATCCGCGACCAGTATCAGCGGCGTGCCGTTGTTCCCCAACCCGCCTACCAAGTCGAATAAGGATGTTTGCTCAAATACGCATTGGTAAATTTTCCTTCCGACGTAATCTCCGCGCCCAGCCAGTCCGGTTTTTCAAAGGGCGTATCTTCCGCAGGCAGCTCAAGTTCCGCCACCACCAAAGGCTCGTTGTCGCCGAAATACTCGTCGATTTCAAACACAAAACCTTTAAACTCCACCCGATAACGGTGTTTTTCCATCTTAAACGGACACATCGTCTCCATCATCTGCTGCGCGTGCGCCAAAGGAATTTCGTATTCAAACTCGCTGCGGCTGACATCCGAAATATAGCCTTTCAAAGTCAGCCAAGCCTTGTCGTCAATAATGCGCACGCGGATGGTGCGCTCTTTTTCCACGCTCAAATAGCCCTGCTGCAACACCTGCGGCGCAGAGGCTTCGCGCTTCCAATCATCGTTTTTCAACAGGAAGCGGCGTTCGATTTCAATAGTCATCTGTTTGATTCCAATATAAAAGAAGGTCGTCTGAAAACAGGTTTTACAAACACATCAAAACGGCTTGAACACCACCATATACAAAGCAACAACCATCATCAATACGGGCACTTCGTTAAACACCCTGTACCACTTGTGCGAATGCGTATTGCGTTTTTCCTCAAAGCCGCGCAGCAGCGCGCCGCAATAAAATTGATAAGCCAAAAGCAGCAGGCCCATCAAAAGCTTTACATGCAGCCAGCCTTGCCCCCACCAACCCGTAACAAACGGAATCAAAATGCCGCACACCAGCGTCCCGAATCCCAACGGCGACATAAACTTATACAGCCGCCGCGACATCGCCGAGAGCCGCTCATATTCCACCGGCTGCTCCGCCGCTTCGACCTGCGCCAGATTCACAAAAATACGCGGCAGGTAAAACAGACCGGCAAACCACGAAATCACAAAAAACACATGCAAGAGCTTAAACCACAAATACATTTTCAGACGACCTCACGCTCGAAAACGCGTATTTTACCCGCCAAACCGCAGCGGCTGTTTTCTTTATATCAACGACTGTCTGTTTTACGCCCGAAAAATTGTAAATTACGTCATAATTTCGCACAGTCGATATGCAATAAGATTAAACTTTGTTAAAATGCGCATGTAATTAAAACTAATAGCCGCCATACCTCGCGGAACAAACACAAAACGGAAAGAAAACATGATTAAGCAATTTGAAATCAGCACCAGCGTTCAAAAACAACTCGGCGACTACCTCGCCGCCAACCAGACCGACCTCAAAACCGCCATGGCGGACGAAACCCGCAACGGCGAAGTCGCCGCCATCATCCATGCCGGCCTGCCCATGATGGTACGCAAAATCTATTCTCTGGAAAAAATGAAAAACTTCTTCTGGACGAAAAAAGAACTGATGGTCGAATTCGTCGCCATGCGCCTTGCCGCCGCCGAAAAGAAAAACGCCAAGAAAAAACGTTAATCCTTCCGGCTCATCGAAGAAAAAGATAGAAAGGTCGTCTGAAAACCGTTTACCGGGTTTCAGACGACCTTTTATGATTTGGATTCTTATCAAATAAGGGAGAATATCTCTTTAGCCTGCTTAATTGCAGTCTTTGCATGACTTGAATAAATTGATTCAACTAACTCGTAATCTGCTCGAGATCGAGCTTTTTTTAGTTTTCTTAATAAATCCACAATAAGTGAATTATCATCATCAGCCTGTCTTTCATAATAGAAAATCAAATTATTATGTGTTCCCCCTGCATCATACGTATCTCGCTGATAACCGTTATTTATTGCGTTTTCTAGAGCATGATGCATGGCTGCATAGTAAGCTCTACTGATACATACTCTATCATCTGTTTCACTGTCACTACTTTGACATAAACTATCCGCAAAATCTAAGAAATCCAGCGCAGTAATCATTAATCTATACCCCTTACAGCACAACCCAACACGAAACGGCTAAGATTAATCCCTTTTTCGCGAGCAAATTTAATCTTTAAACGACTCAACTCAATATCACAAGAAGCAACTTTGTCTTCATCTGAGTCAGCCAGCACTGTTAATTCGTAGAAAATTTCATCCTCAGCATAGCTACAATCCAAATTTAAGCCATCATTAATTAAGCTGTAACTACGCAGAACCTCCCCAGCATATACTAATAGTTCTTTTAGATATGATTCATTAATTACTGTTTTAATTCTTTTTATTTCCTCAGCTTCCTTAGTCATATCTTTTCCTAGTTTATTCAGTTTATTTATAACTTTTTCAGATAAAGAGATTTGACCAGTAAACCTAGTGTACTCAAAACATCCTCTCAAAGCTTCAATGTCATCCTCCAAAATATCAACATACTTATCAAGAACTGAATAAGCAGACTTGCGCTCACCAAGTCTAACTAAACAATTACAATAAGTTATATAATAATTACGAGTATCATGTGGCAAACGAGAAGCTTTATTCAAGTATTCTTCCACACTTTTCAGACGAGTTTGTAGAGGTGCATCTTCAAAGACTGCAAGTTCTGCTAAACATAAATAACCTTGATGAGGAGCGTGTGTTTTTAATAATTTCTCTGCATCTCTTTTTGCACGAGTCAAATCAAATGGTCGAATGCACGTTTTGCTGCGCATATCCCTAATTTGACCTATCAAGTCCGAAAAAATGGTTTGGGGCTTAGTATTCATAATTGAAGATATTACTTCATGAGCTTTTTATATGCAATACCATATGAAATTGTTTTATTTGATATGTGTTACTAATTGCTTATACGTCTATCTTGCTATTCTCACTTAATATCAATAGCAAGTTCAAAGATTTTAGAAACCCTTTGCTATAATACCGCTCACCCAGTTTCCGATACGAGCCAGCCATGTCCGCATCCCAACCTACCATCGCCGCCATCGCCACCGCACCCGGACGCGGCGGCGTCGGCGTGATCCGTCTTTCCGGTAAAAACCTGCTGCCCTTGGCGCAAACCCTCAGCGGCGGCAAAACGCCCAAACCGCGCACCGCGCTTTACACCGACTTTCTCGGCGGCGACGGACAGCCGATAGACAACGGCATCCTGCTCTACTTCTCCGCCCCCGCCAGCTTCACCGGCGAAGATGTGATTGAATTGCAGGGACACGGTGGCCCCGTCGTAATGGACATGCTGCTCTCGCGCTGTCTCGAACTGGGTGCGCGCATGGCGGAGCCGGGCGAATTTACCAAACGCGCCTTCCTCAACAACAAACTCGACCTTGCCCAAGCCGAAAGCGTCGCCGACCTCATCGACGCCTCCAGCAAATCCGCCGCACGCATGGCGTTGCGTTCGCTCAAAGGCGCGTTTTCCCAACACATACACGAGCTGGTGGACGACCTTATTACCCTGCGGATGCTGGTTGAAGCCACGCTGGACTTCCCCGAAGAAGATATCGATTTTCTCGAAGCCGCCGACGCGCGCGGCAAGCTCCAAGCTCTGCAAGGTCGTCTGAAAACCGTCCTCGCCAGCGCGGAACAAGGCGCGATTTTGCGCGAAGGCATGAACGTCGTCCTCGTCGGCGCGCCCAACGTCGGCAAATCCAGCCTGCTCAACGCCTTGGCGGGCGACGACATCGCCATCGTAACCGACATCGCCGGCACCACCCGCGACACCGTGCGCGAACAAATCACCCTCGACGGCGTGCCCGTCCACATCATCGACACCGCCGGCCTGCGCGAAACCGACGACGTGGTCGAACAAATCGGCATCGAGCGCAGCCGCAAAGCCGTCTCCGAAGCCGATGTCGCCCTGATTCTGATTGACCCGCGCGAAGGCGTGAACGCCAAAACCCAAGCCATTTTGAACAGCCTGCCCGAAGGTTTGAAAAAAATCGAAATCCACAACAAAGCCGACCTGACCGGCGAACCCGTCGCCGTCCGTTCAGACGGCCTCGCGCAAACCGGCGCGGACACCGTCATCAGCCTGTCCGCCAAAACCGGCGCCGGCCTCGACTTGCTCAAACACGCGCTCTTACAAGAAGTCGGCTGGCAGGGCGAAAGCGAAAGCCTGTTCCTCGCCCGCAGCCGCCACCTCAACGCCTTGCACGAAGCCGAAGCCGAGCTGGAAAACGCCGCCCTTTGCGGCAACAACCAAATCGAGCTTTTCGCCGAACACCTGCGCCTCGCCCAAAACGCGTGCAGCGAAATCACCGGCGAATTCACCGCTGACGATTTGCTGGGCGTGATTTTCTCGCGTTTCTGCATCGGCAAATAAGATTAAACCTTATCCATATGCGAAAGGTCGTCTGAAAACCAAGATTCAGGTTTCAGACGACCTTTGCCGTTTCAAAACATCGGTTTTTAATAAAATCCACGGATTGCTCACAACTTATCCACAATCCGAACCCCGCTCCAATTTAATCAAATCAAACCTAATCTATTGAAAAATATCAATATACAAAAGGTCGTCTGAAAATTTTCAGACGACCTTCTAAATTGTTCACAAAATTATCAACAGGGCTAGGATTGTCAGCGTCAAACCAAATTCTGCGGATTGCCCGCGACGAAGCGGTTGATGTTGTCCACAAGGATGTCAAACAGACGGTTGGCGGCCTCTTGGCTTGCCCATGCAATGTGTGGCGTGACAATGAGGTTGGGCAGTCGGGCTTTCAGCAGAGGGTTGCCGTCGCGCGGCGGCTCTTGTGTTAACACGTCAAAACCTGCCCCGCCGATTTGCCCGTATTTCAAGGCGGCGATGAGCGCGTGTTCGTCCACCAGTCCGCCGCGTCCACAGTTGATGATGACGGCGCTGGGCTTCATCTGCTGCAATTCGGCTTCGCCTATCATATTTGCCGTTTCCGGCGTGAGCGGGCAATGCAGCGACAGCGCGTCGGCAGTGCGGACGGCTTCGTCAAAGGAAACGTAGCCGTCGCGGACGGTTTCGGCGTGTTTGTGTTCGACAAACACGACCTTCATTTTGAACGCCTGTGCATAAGTTGCCAGCGTCTGTCCGATGTTGCCGCGACCGAAAATCGCCAGTGTTTTACCGTTTAAATCGCGCATCGGTGCGCCGAGGTGGCAGAAAAACGGCGAGTTTTCCCACAAGCCTGCTGCAACGTCTCGCTGATAGGCAGGCAGGTTGCGCATCAGGGTAATCATCATCATAAACGCGTGTTCCGCCACGGATTCATTGCCGTAAGCGCGGATGTTGCACACGCTCACGCCCGCTTGCTTGGCGGCAGCAAGGTCAACATTGTTGACGCCCGTCGCGGCTAGCGCAATCAGTTTGAGCTGCGGGTTGGCGGCGATGTGTTCGGCGGAAATCACGACTTTGTTGGTAATGATGATGTCCGCGCCCCGTATGCGCTCGGCGGTCTGATGCGCCTCAGTCGAACCATAGCTGCTTAAAGTATGCGGAAAATCAAAGTCAAACGGACGGTCGGCAAGCGTGTCGCGGTCGAGAACGGCAATGCACAGTGGATTCATATTTCACCTATCAAAAATAAAATAATGATTTAAATAAACTAATTTTGAATAAAATATTCAAAATATACGGCGTATTTGAGAATAGTTATTATCCGAATCATACAGACATCACCATATCAGGAAACCATCATGATTAAAACCATGACCTTTGCCATTTTACATTTCGCCACCGCGTTCGGCGTTGCCTATATTTTGACCGGCAGCATCAGCATTTCAAGCGCAGTCGCGCTGGTCGAGCCGCTTGCCAACACCGTCGTTTTCTATTTCCACGAACAGGCATGGCGACGCTACGAAAAAAATATAGTGGATTAACTTTAAACCAGTA